>CAZZEC010000080.1:0-26939 GCA_964652565.1 uncultured Bacteroidia bacterium | reverse complement strand
GGAGGATTTGTATCAGGCTTGAGAGATACATCTGGTACAAGAACCTATACAGAAATCCTTCCCATGGTTCATTTGAGGTATAAAGCTACTCAATGGTTTGATATACGACTGGCAGCAACTAAATCCTTATCTCGACCCAATTATTTTAACTTAGTTCCATGGCAAAGGATCAATCATTTTGAAGGGATCGTTGAAGAAGGATCTCCAGAGCTAAGACATACTCAGGTATGGAATTACGATGTATTCTTTTCCTTCTACAATAAATATGGCCTTCTGACGATAGGTGGATTTTACAAAGAACTTGAAGATATTGACTATATCCGTACCAGTCGAATCACCGAAGCAGGTCCCACCCGGGGATATGATTATGTTCGTCCCGTAAATGCGGGACTCCCTGCTGAAGCATATGGCATTGAAATTGATCTTCAAGCTAACCTTACTTTCCTCCCTGCTCCCCTGGATGGGATTATCATATCTGCCAACTATTCGCGAATAGAAGCTGAAGCATTGTATCCTTTTTTTCAGGTAGGTCCTGAAAGGAGCCCCGAACCTCCGTTCAATCCCCTTGTAATAGATACGCTAAGAGTGGGACGAGTTCCCGGACAAGCAGAACATATATTTAACATTTCCCTTGGTTATGAAAAGCGAGGGTTTTCAGGAAGATTATCTATGGTATTTCAGGGAGAAAGCCTGGGAACCGTTGACCGTAGACCAGAGCTAGATGGCTTTAACGACTCCTTCCAGCGATGGGATTTCCAGATACAACAAAAAATTGGCGAAAGCGGATTTTCCATTATTCTCAATCTCAACAATATTACGAATACACCAGAACAGACCTCTGTAGGCCTAGGGTTCCCTACCCGTGAAGAATTCTTTGGATGGACAGGCGATATCGGTATTAAGTATCGCTTTTAATTATTCAAACGAGTACTTATATTAATTACCTATTAACAAAATGTGACTTTATAATTATTTCCAAACTTTAAAAACACTTTATTATGAGAAAACAATACCTTATATACCTATTTTCAATTACCTTTTGCTCCTTAGCTGGAATCTTAGGTTCCCCTTTAAAAGCACAGAGAATTATCGAAGTCGAACCAGGAGTAGGAACCCTTAATCAAGCTGTAGATGGAGATACTACTGAAACAGGGGAGCGGATAGATTCACTTAATACTATTTATCGCCTTCAGAAAGATGGTTTTTACCTCCTTACAGGTACCCTTACCAATAGAGGTTGGACTTTGCAGATAGATGTAGAAGAAGGCGAAGGAGCCAGACCTGTCCTACAGCCTGCTGTAGTCAGTGGAGGGGAATCTTCCGGAGCCCTCAGGCCTAGAGGAGATGTTTACCTGAGTGGTCTGTATATTACCAACGAAGATGAATTAGGTGGTCCTAATCTGAGAATTCTGCGCTGTAGTGCGGACGGCATTCGGGTAGTAGTAGATGATTGCCATCTCGATAAAGCAGGACAATCTGCCCTCAGATTGGATAACCCCGGGATGAAGATCTACATTACCAACTCTGTTATCAGTAATATCGGACAACCCCTCGACCCCAACAATGGACGAGCAATCGACGATCGTGGTAATGATATTGACTCACTGGTACTGGAAAACAACACCTTTTACAATTTGACCAGTAACATTTTGCGCGACGGGGGTGCCAGCGTCATCAACTACCTGTGGTACAATCAAAACACTGCGGCCATCATCGGACAGCGGGGGCTGGAAATGGGAACTGTGGTCGATTTGACCATTACTAATAATGTCTTTGTCAATGCTGGTTTCTTTGGAACCTTTCCCTCTGCTGAAGAAGGAGACTTTGATCGCAAGCTCATCAATTTGGATGCTCCAGATTCTGTAGAACAAACCGTTACTATTACCAACAATAATTTCTATTTGGATACAGCAACTATTGCCTCTCAATATCCTGATAGCGTTTTTGCTGTTCCTGTATACAGCGAGGCTGCCAAGAGTTTTGCAGACACAACCAATGACCTTTCTGAAGCACTCGAATTTGTGAATGGTCCTTCGGTAGATTCGTTGGCAACGATTGTATTTACCTTCTATAATGACCCTGATCCTGGAAGCAATACGCCTCCCTTTGATGCAGGAGATGGTGGAGTAGCCAATCAGCTCCCCTTCGATTTCAAGTATCAGGATGATGCAGTATCTGCTACAGCTAGTACTGATGCTGGACCTTTGGGAGACCTCAACTGGTGGGATATAGCACCTCCTCCTACAAGCGAGCCTCGTATTGTCTTAGTCGAACCAGGAGTAGGAACCCTTAATCAAGCTGTAGATGGAGATACTACTGAAACAGGGGAGCGGATAGATTCACTTAATACTATTTATCGCCTTCAGAAAGATGGTTTTTACCTCCTTACAGGTACCCTTACCAATAGAGGTTGGACTTTGCAGATAGATGTAGAAGAAGGCGAAGGAGCCAGACCTGTCCTACAGCCTGCTGTAGTCAGTGGAGGGGAATCTTCCGGAGCCCTCAGGCCTAGAGGAGATGTTTACCTGAGTGGTCTGTATATTACCAACGAAGATGAATTAGGTGGTCCTAATCTGAGAATTCTGCGCTGTAGTGCGGACGGCATTCGGGTAGTAGTAGATGATTGCCATCTCGATAAAGCAGGACAATCTGCCCTCAGATTGGATAACCCCGGGATGAAGATCTACATTACCAACTCTGTTATCAGTAATATCGGACAACCCCTCGACCCCAACAATGGACGAGCAATCGACGATCGTGGTAATGATATTGACTCACTGGTACTGGAAAACAACACCTTTTACAATTTGACCAGTAACATTTTGCGCGACGGGGGTGCCAGCGTCATCAACTACCTGTGGTACAATCAAAACACTGCGGCCATCATCGGACAGCGGGGGCTGGAAATGGGAACTGTGGTCGATTTGACCATTACTAATAATGTCTTTGTCAATGCTGGTTTCTTTGGAACCTTTCCCTCTGCTGAAGAAGGAGACTTTGATCGCAAGCTCATCAATTTGGATGCTCCAGATTCTGTAGAACAAACCGTTACTATTACCAACAATAATTTCTATTTGGATACAGCAACTATTGCCTCTCAATATCCTGATAGCGTTTTTGCTGTTCCTGTATACAGCGAGGCTGCCAAGAGTTTTGCAGACACAACCAATGACCTTTCTGAAGCACTCGAATTTGTGAATGGTCCTTCGGTAGATTCGTTGGCAACGATTGTATTTACCTTCTATAATGACCCTGATCCTGGAAGCAATACGCCTCCCTTTGATGCAGGAGATGGTGGAGTAGCCAATCAGCTCCCCTTCGATTTCAAGTATCAGGATGATGCAGTATCTGCTACAGCTAGTACTGATGCTGGACCTTTGGGAGACCTCAACTGGTGGGATGGCGTGTCAACTTCTTTAAGGGATAAATTGGCATTCACAGAAACTAGTCAACTATACAATTATCCCAACCCTTTTGATGGAGTCACTACGATTTCATTCAATATGAAAGAAGCACATCTTGTAAACATATCCGTATTCAATTCCTTGGGTCAGCAGGTAGCCCAATTAGCTGAGAGAACCTTTGCTACAGGAGATCATAAGCTAACCTGGAATGCAAGAAACCTTCCTGATGGAATGTATATCTTGCGTGTGGAAGTAGGGAAAGAAGTAGCTACCAGAAAGCTGATGCTTGGTAGATAAAAAATACTTTAAATGCTTGTAATAATGCATTCAAGCATAAACAGCTCAGCCACAGTTATACAGCATTCGCTTTTAAGTCTGTATAGCTGTGGCTATATTTATACTTACTCAAATCTAGAGGTATGAAAAGACTTTGTATCATCATTATTTGTATTTTTCTCCTACCCATCACCTATGCACAAAGCTTATATAAATTTGATCTGGGTGATGAATTTTCAAATGTAGCAGAAGGTTATACTCCTGTTTCCCTTACAGAAAGCTACGATCCTGCTATAGGTTTTGGATGGGTCGATAATCCCGAAGCTACCTTTGATCAATTATCAGGACCTTTAATCGATGATGTATTAATAGACGGAGTTAAATCACATAAGACCTGTTCATTTCAAATTGATATACCCAAGGGAGAATATGTGCTTAACCTTGTGGGGGGGAGTATAGATCAGGCCATTTCATCTTTTCAGGTAAAAGTTAATGGACAATTGATAAGAGATACGATACAAAGTCCTTTTTTCAGGCTGCCATATCGCCACTTTCATCATAAAATAGCGGTTACAAGCAATTCACTCAATATAGCCTTTATTCCTTTAAGTGATACGATTGTAATTCACGCGATTGAATTACATCCGGTAACACGCCCTTTTTCTATTCCTCAACTTGATCCTCAGAGCCTGGAAACAGATACCGCTATAGTAGGGAATTACTACCGTGAGTTGATACAAAAACAAAAAGATAATCCAGAAGATATACATATCAAGCTCCAAAAAGAGCTATTGGGTAGATACTTGAAAGCAGTATATTATTATGACATTGGATGGTGGTCATGGGCAGTAGAAGAAACTGGATTGAGCGTATTTGATCGATTCCATGCAGCGAGTGATTGGTTGGAGGAATTATTGACATATCCCGATCATCCGCTTCACGATCGTGCCATATACCTAATAGCAAGAATCCATTATTGGTTATACAAAGAACAAGGGGATGAAAATAACACCATCCGCTCGCAGAAATTTTTCCAAATGTTAAGCACAAAATATCCTGATCATGACAATTTAGCGATGTATACAGGGACAAATATCCCCTACGCTATTACTAATGATATAGATTCCTTGGGAGCTCCGGCTTGGGCCATTATGCAACAAGAAGCTATTAGCAGGATGTTACACATTATTCATTGGTGGGTAGATAGTGTTCAGGCGGAAAATGGTGAATTGGGAGGAAAGTTTGGGGATGATGTAGAAATACTCCGTTGGTGGCTTCCTGCAGTGTTAGGAGCAGATGACAATAAAGCAAGAATAGGCTATCAAAGACTTGCCGATGGAGTATGGAATAGTGGAAAATTAGAGCAAGGTTACTCAAAAAAGCTCGAAGATGTGGAACATGCTGCTGAGCTTATACGAGATAGCCATCCAGTCATGCTCATTCTGAAATATGGGGACCCTGAATATGTGGAGCGATGTATGCAAGGTATGCAACATTTAGAAACACTATGGACAGGAAAGACCCCCAAGGGTAATAGACATTTTAAATCCGCGTATTTTTCTGCAACAGAGATACTTACTCAACCACCCTACGGAGTAGATGTACCCATGAATGCCAGAGCCACGCTTACGGGCCTTTGGGCCACCTGGTATAATCAGAATCCTCAATTAGTAAAACTTTTTACCGAATGGGGACATGCATGGGCAAAGGCAGCAGCTAGTACTGAAAAAGGCAAACCTGAATGGATACTTCCCGCTGCAGTGAGATTTGACAATAATGAGATCGGCGGTTACTCCAATAATTGGTATCATCCTGATTTAGGTTGGGAATACTATCGATGGGAACATATAGGAGGAATTGAAGAAATGTATCATCAAATGCTGGGGATGTATAATATCACAGGAGATAGCACTTTATTAGTACCCTACACAAACATGCTGGATATCACACACCATTATGCTATGCAAGGTACGACAGCTAAATCAGTTATTGGCTCTGAAGCATGGGCTGCAAGCCATTTATTATCTGAACCCGATCTATTAGGGTATGCGTTAAATTTGGGGTTGAATGAATATACGACATTAGTTCAGGACAAAGGTTCATACTATGCACGCTATCTCATTGATCAAGACATAGAAATTGTCGAGCAAGGGCTAGATTATATATTACAATCACTCAAATACAACCTGCCCTTGTTCACTACGGAGGTAAAATTTACTGATCGAGTATATGTTCCAGGACACGACTTGTTGAGCGGAATGTATACCGGACATGTAGGTTCAGGATTTGAGTATCCTTTTTTACACGTAAGCTGGGAAAATACACTGAATGAAGTGGGTATATTAGTAGGTAACTGCAATGATACCACTTTACAGGTAAGCATTCACAATTTTGTGGATACTAAAGAATTGGGGATGAAGGTATGGAGACTTACTAATGGAACCTACTCCTTGTCAATACGAGACCTAAATAATCCATCCTCAGGAATGGAGCATGAGATTACCATAGATGAGCGTGGACAATATGTTCCTATTCTTCTTCCTCAAACCGGTACGTATTCTGTCTCTATGGAATTGATAGAAAAACATTCACCTACACTTTTCCCCAGAGGAGATTTGGCGTTAGGAGATATTTCAGTTGAAATATTAAATACCGATGAAGAGATAGTGACCGCAAACCTTACTGTAAATATTCATAACATCGGGAACTTGGCTATGGATGACATTACTATTAAATTGAGTAGTGGGGAAGAAATCCTTGCAGAAAGGAAAATAGATGGAATAGCGGCTCCTAATGATCTTTTTCCTGTAAAGGAAGTACTTAATTTTTCAGATCTTCACATACCTTTCACGAACAATACAGTTCAAGTATCCATAGGATCTGTTAAAGATGGACAAAAGGAGAAAGAGATCACCTACACTAATAATATGCGCGTAGTTGATCTCTCTCGATATAAACATTAACTGTGATGAATAGCCTGCTTTGTGGCAGTTAGTATCTGATCTATTTCATTTTCGCCAATGGACTGCGAGATGAACATTGCTTCAAACTGGCTAGGAGGCATATACACGCCCTGCTGTAGCATATTTCGAAAGAATTTAGCAAAAGCTTGTGTATCGCACTGCTTTGCATCTTCAAAATTATTCACGCGTTCAGGGTTAAAAAATAAGGTAAACATGGACCCTACCCTACCTATGGTATGAGGGACTCCTGCTTCGTTACATATCTGATCCATACCATTTGCCAACCGTTCCGTCGCATCATCTATTCGATGATATAACTCCGGATGGTCCTTCAGATGGGACAATGTAGCATATCCTGCTCGCATTGCTAAAGGATTACCAGATAAGGTTCCCGCCTGATAAACAGGTCCCTGAGGAGAAACAAATTCCATGATCTCCTTTTTACCTCCATAAGCTCCTACAGGCATTCCTCCCCCAATAATTTTACCCAAACACGTAATATCAGGTATAACTCCTAGTAAATGTTGCGCACTGTGATAAGTAAGACGAAAGCACGTCATAACTTCATCAAAAATAAGTACTATACCTTTTTCATCGCAAATAGCCCGCAAGCCTTCTAAAAAGCTTTGTGCGGGCTGTATTACTCCCATATTACCTGTTACAGGCTCCAGAATAATTGCAGCGATTTCCCCTTCGTTCGCCTCTATGAGTTCATGTACATGTTCCAGATCATTGAATCTCGCAATCAACGTATCTTTAGCGGTGCCTTCTGTTACACCTGGACTATTAGGTGTTCCAAATGTCATCGCTCCACTTCCAGCAGCGATCAAAAAACTGTCTCCATGTCCATGATAACAACCCGCAAATTTGATAAATTTATTTCGATTTGTATATCCTCTAGCTAACCTGACAGCACTCATTGTAGCTTCTGTACCAGAGTTGACCATACGTACTTTCTCAATTGAAGGAACCGCATCTACGATCAATTTAGCCATTTCCACTTCAATCTCTGTAGGTGTACCAAAACTAAAGGAATCCTTCAAGACTTTTGAAACAGCATCAACTACAGCAGGATGTGCATGTCCTAAAATCATCGGTCCCCATGAGTTAATGAGTTCTATATATGCATTTCCGTCCTGGTCATACATATATGCACCCTCCGCGCGTTTCATGAATATCGGATCTCCTCCAACACTTTTAAAGGCTCGCACAGGAGAGTTAACTCCACCGGGTATAAAATCACATGCCTCCTGATATAAGTCTTTACTTTTTGAAATCGAATAAGTCTCTTGTATCATATATATTGATCATTTTATAAATAACGCATTTCTGTTTCCAGCGGTTAGATCTAATATTACACATTGTGTTTATAACTCTTTAATTACTCGAATTCCCATATTAGAGGGACTAGTACGTGATGTATGTTGATGTTCGTCCGCAAAATCGTATGCACTAAACCCCATACTTTTCCCCTTCCCATTCTCTTCATACCATTCAGCCACATTTCCCCCTAAATCATATATCTCTGCTTCACCTACTTTGGTTGATTGAAAAGATCCTACGGATTTGAGTAAGGAAGTCTCGATACTTTTGAGTTTTTGTTTAAACATGTTTACATCATCCAAAGTAATATCATACCCTGCCCAGTAGTGAAGGGTATTTTCTTTGGAAGCGATTTTCAATGCTTGTTTATGCAGCATCTTAGCTTCTGTTGCATGAGGTAACCGATAGACATCTCCTGTATGAGTACTTAGCCATTTGATGTAGGATACCGCATCTTCATAACTAATACCCGAAACGGGATGATTGGCATGTAAGAGAGGATATTCATGCGAATCATTATAAGCTTTATACTGAGCATTTGTTATTTCAAACACACCTATAGCAATAGAGTCTGCTTTCACCACAGCTACTTCAGGAACCATCTTCCCATTAACTACCATTCCATATATCCCTTGCTGATGCGCGTGTTTTTCCTTTTTAGCTAAACTCATCAGTGGACTACTCTCTTTTACCGCCTCATTATCGTCTTTTGACTTCCCAAACAGATGTTGATCGATCCAGGCAATCTCTTCTTCCATTTTACGTGTCTGGTGTGTAACCTTGGCCAAACCGTGACGCTGACCGGGGAACCATAAAAATCTTACGGGAGCCTGATCCAGTTGCTGTAATGCCCGATAATATTCCCATCCCTGATCTCTGGGAACAGCTCGGTCTTCACTTCCGTGGAAAATAATAGTGGGTGTCTTAACTTTTTCCATTTCAAATAATGGCGACAATTCCAGATAGGTCTCATTATAGGTTTTGCCGTTCGTATCGTCCCAGGGAGCCCCCCCAAAATAGCTTTGATCAAAGGTGACCCCAAAGCGACAAGTACCATAATCCGAGGTCCAGTTTACATCTCCCGCTCCTGCAGCACATACTTTAAATACTTCCGGATGTCGGACCGTCAACATGGTAGAAATAATTGCGCCATTGGACCACCCCATTACTCCCAAAGAATCTTTATCTACCTTTCCTGATTCTACCAGCATATCAATACCTGATAATACATCAGGGAGTTCGTATTCATAGTAATGTTTCTTGATAGATTCAACGAATTCTAATCCATGATTGCTGGAACCATGATAATTAGGTTTGAGTACGAATGCACCTTTTTGAGCTAACAAGTGTGGGTACGTACTCCATCGATCTGACCATTGATCCATATCAACACCTGAAGGGCCACCATGAATAGATACTATCAGAGGATAAGCTCGCCCTTCTTCATAGTTGAGGGGATAATATAAAATACCCGTGATTTCATCATCCATAGCACCTGTCCAGGTGATTATTTCTGATTTTGTCAGAGGTTTCTTGGAAAGATGCTTATTTACCTGTGCGATCTCTGTTTTTCCATTGATAGTTACAGATGTACTTCCAACTTCTAATGTAGAAATAAGATACTGTGTTGGGCTTGAAGCAGTAGAGTAAGTATACACCAATTGATCCTTCTCTTTTGATATCTTTACAAGATTAATGTGATCCTTCATCTCCCCTGCAGAAAACTCCATCTTATCCCAACCATTGTTCGATTTTTTTAGGTATGCCAGTCCCATTGTTGCCCCCTGTGCAAGTGTAATGATCACATCATTACCGATAACCTCATATCCCCTACTCAATCCCCAGTCCCATTCTATGTCAATTTCTTCTGCTGAATTCTTTTCCAGGTCAAAGTAGTGCAACAGCGTAATCCCGGAACCTTGCCATTCCGGATCGGAAGATTTCTCAGAAGTAAAATAAAAGCCCTTACTATCTGCACTAAAAGCAAAATTGCCTGGAGTCTGATACCCCTCTTTCAATATTTGAGTTGAAGTACCCGCTTCGAGATTCCATACATAATATGTAGGATCAGGATTTCCATCTACCCCATAATGGGGCGACATCGTATGGCGAGTTACTATCCATTTGCCATCTTTAGATGCAGCATAAGAACTTATTGGATATTGATTATCTGTGAGTCTTTTCGTCTGTTTGTCTTTAATATTAAGCGCAAATATCCTGGATGCTTTGAAATGTTCGGCATCTTCCACAACGACCGTATTGTCCTTTTTCTTTTCGAGTTCTAGTTCATATAAGGATTTTCCTTCTTCAGCAGTAAATAACAAAGTTGTGTCATTGAGCCATGCTAAATCAGAAATAGATGTTTCAAACGAATCTACCGCATAGGGTTCACCTCCAAAAATACTCATTGCCCACAGTGCCTTACCTTTAGCACGCGAAGAAAGAAAATAGATAGTCTCGCCATCTGAGGAAAACAAGGGAGAACGATCGGATTCTTTACTTCGAGTTAATTGAATTTGTTTGGGATTTCCTTTGTCATCTGTATGATCTAGCAATGTTAGCCACATATCAGCGACAAATTTGTCTTCCTTTTTATCAGGTCTTGTTTTTACCCAGACAATCTTTTTTCCATCAGGTGCAATATCTACTTGAGAAACCCTCTCTTGTAATACAACATCTGAAGCAGACCATGTTCTTTCCTGAGCAAAAGCGCAGCTCCACATTACACCTAGTACACATATAATACAAAGTTTTTTCATAGGTTTAGAATAGTTAGTTTTGATCATAGTGAAAAGTAATGAAAAGACAGCAAGCAATATATTTATTTTTTAAAATAACTTCTTAGTCTATGTTTAATCTTTAAAACCAACCATCTTTGTCAAAAGACCCGCTCCATATACTGAAAACTTATTGGGGGTATCCTGGATTCAGGCCCATGCAGGAGGAGATTATTCAAAGTGTATTACAGGGCAAAGACACCTTAGCTTTACTTCCTACAGGAGGGGGGAAATCTCTGTGTTTTCAAGTACCTGGTATGTGCTTAGAAGGGACCACAATTGTCATCTCCCCGTTGATTTCCTTGATGAAAGATCAAGTAGAGCGACTCAATACATTAGGAATACCTGCTGCCTTCATCAATAGTGCGCTGCCATACCATCTTATTGATTATAAGCTACAAAAAGCTACAGAAGGTAAATATAAATTTCTATACTTAGCTCCGGAGAGACTACAAACAGAAATATTTCAGCTAAGGTTATCCAGAATACCCGTTAACTTACTGGCTGTAGACGAAGCACACTGTATAAGTCAATGGGGCTACGACTTTAGACCAGCCTATATGGATATTCATTTGATTCGCGATCAATTGGACTATATACCCATCTTAGCGCTTACTGCATCAGCTCCTCCCAAGGTGCAGGAAGATATCGCGGATAAACTTAAGTTAAATGACGTAGCTATTTTCCGAAAAAGTTTCCGCAGAGATAACCTTCGATACTTTGTCTATTGGGAAGAAAACGTACTTGAGAGAATAGTGGGAATGGTAATGAAATTGCAGGGAAGTGGAATTATCTACGCAAGAACTAGAAAACGTACAGAAACCATTGCCAAACATCTTCGCCTTCACAATATTTCTGCACAAGCATATCACGGTGGGATGCCTTTTTCTCAACGCAATGATATACAGCAACAATGGATCGACAATTCATATCGCATTATCGTAGCTACGAATGCTTTTGGTATGGGTATAGACAAACCAGATGTGAGGTTTGTGATTCATTACAACATCCCTTCAGATTTGGAAAGCTATTATCAGGAAGCGGGCCGAGGGGGTAGAGATAGTCAAACTGCATTGGCAATTGCCTTTCACAATTCCTCAGACATAGGTGAGTTGATAAACTGGACAAAACAACGATATCCTTCTATACAACAGGTAAAGTCACATTTCGAAGGCATTTGTAAATTCTTCCGCCTGGCTAAAGATAGCATTTCCACAGCATCCTATCCTTTAGATTTAGTTGAACTAGCATCACACCTCAATGACAAAGTACTTAGTGTATATCGCTCCTTACAAATCCTCGAAAAGGAAAGAATTATACAATTACAAGAGGATAAAGACGATTTTGGGTATCTACAGGTAATCGCCAGTCCGTCTGATATCAAAATTTATGTAGATCAACATCCTAACTCAAGAAAACTACTCGAATTCCTGTTACGAGTCTTAGGGGGAGAAATTTATTCTCAAGAGATGCGTTTCTTGCCAGAAAGATGGTCCAGGTTACTTCATTTAGAACCGGATCAACTTCATCAACAACTCCTGAGGTTTCAATCACATCATTTAATAACCTATACGGCACCTTCCAGTCAGCCAACCTTGAAATTTTTAACTCCCTATCGCAAACTTACTTCCGAAGAGCTCAATGCCAAAAAGTATCAGTTTCTCCGACAACAAGATCAATTACGACTCAATGCAATGTTGGATTATATAAAAGATACTCAAACATGCCGCAGTCTTTCCATACAAAGATATTTTGGCGAAAAGGCGCATACGAAGTGTGGAAAATGCGATATTTGTATTGGTAGATTTAAGACTACTGTCAATCGCAGTACTCAACAAAAAATCCAATCAGCCCTACTTACATACTTAAATGAACACGACTCAGTAGGCTATAAAGAACTCCTTATCGAAGTAACTGTGGGAAGTCCAAGACAAAGAGAAAAAGTCCTTCGCTATCTCATGGACAAAAAGATAGTACTTACAACCCCACTTGGCAAACTACACCTGCCAAATTGACAGCCTTTCAGCCCATAGTAGTTGCCAAGCTGTCACCTATTTGACATATCTTCCGTAACACAGTCCCTATTCCTTGCGTTTTAAGATGTAGCATTATAGTTGTAAATAATATTGTGCGTGATACGCAAACAGATAGATTAATAAGATATTATGGAATTAACACATAACAAGAGAAGTTTGGGGCCTGAAGGTAGAGAGGAATTAGCAGAAGCGTTGAACAGACTGTTATCAGATGTCCAGATATATCATCAAAATGTGAGGAAACTGTATTGGAACCCACGTCTGAAGGTATATTTCAACCTATATAATAGCCTGGGCCAGTTAGATTCAATGGTGAACACAGGCGAAGAAGTGCTGGCACAACAGATTCTAACACTGGGTTTTACTCCATCTACAGATCCATCTGACGCACTGATGAGAACCCAGGTTCATCAAATTGCTCCTGCGGAAGGATTTGACGAAGCGATTAAAGCTATTATTCAATCCAGTAAAGAACTACTAGATACAGTAAATGAAGTTTTCAATAAGGCTGTAGAATTAAAAGATGATCAAACCATTCAGTTTATGAGCCAGGTAGCCAAACAAGTAACCTGGAATATCCAGTTTTTCGCTCAAATGCGAATGGCCCAAATGAACTAATTACGTTTTGATAAATAACATGAAGGGAAGTTATTTGAAGACTTCCCTTTTTTACATTTATACAGTATATAAGCTTTTCCTTTTCACAATTATCTATAAATTGCCTTTCGGTTCATTAACAAGTTTGGGCATTTGCCAGCTTTAGGGGTGCCTATAAGCATAGGCTGAGATTATACCCTTTGAACCTGATTCAGTTAAACCTGACGTAGGGAAAAGCTTATGAAAGAAAACATTTTGACATCCTTAGCTCATGTACGTGAGCAATCACCACTCGTACATAACATCACTAATTATGTAGTGATGAATAATACTGCCAATGCATTATTGGCAATAGGTGCATCCCCTGTAATGGCACATGCCATAGAAGAGGTAGCAGATATGGTACGTATTGCATCTTCTTTGGTAATCAACATTGGGACGTTAAGTCCCGAGTGGGTAGATGCTATGAAAATTGCCATGAGGCAGGCATATCAACTCGGTAAGCCTATCATCCTGGACCCAGTAGGTGCAGGAGCAACTCCTTACCGCAATACTACTTTATCAGAGTTGTTACAGACAGCTCCACCTACGGTCATCAGAGGGAATGCGTCTGAGATTATGGCGTTGGTAGCCTCTGATAAAAAGACCAAGGGCGTAGACAGCACTGATAGTAGCCAATCAGCTATCGAAGCGGGAAAAGCATTGCAATCTGCTTATGGTTGTATTGTATGCATAAGTGGTGCAGAAGATATCATTTTGAGTCAAGACAATGAAGTTCATTTACAAAATGGTGATCAGCTAATGGCGAAAGTTACAGGTATGGGCTGTACAGCTACTGCACTCATTGGTGCCTTCTGTGGGGCAAACCCAGATCCCTTGATCTCAACAGTTGCCGCAATGTCTGTCATGGGTATAGCAGGTGAAATAGCTGCGGTACAGGCTTCCGGTCCTGGAACCCTACAATTACATTTCCTTGACGCGCTGTATAACTTCCAAGCGGAGCATATTAATACTAAGCTCAAAATCATTGAGTAATGGAGGAATTTCGACTTTGTCTGGTAACGGATGAGCAAGCAATGATGGGTAGACCCTTTTTCGAAATCGTAGAAGCTGCGGTTCAGGGGGGAGTGTCCCTTGTACAGTTGAGAGAAAAAAATCTGGAGACTCGTGCTTTCCTCGATCGTGCATTTGAGCTTAAATCTTTGTTATCAAACTACGACATACCACTTATCATAAACGACAGATTAGATATTGCACTTGCAGTTGAGGCAGATGGTGTACATGTAGGGCAATCAGATATGCCTGTAGAATTAGTCCGCAAACTGATTCCCCATGATACACATGTGGGTTTATCTATCGAAAAACTGGCACAAGGGATAGAGGCAAACGATTGGGATGTGAGTTATTTTGGTATAGGTCCCATCTACCCCACTCCAACCAAAATGGATGCTTCGCCTGCGATGGGACTGGCGGGAATTACCGAGCTTAAACAGCATAGCGACCATTTTCTAATGGCTATTGGAGGAGTTAATCTGGACAATATTCGAGAAGTGATCCGAGCAGGAGCCGATGGCGTGGCAGTCGTCTCTGCGATATGCAGTGCATCAAATCCCGAAGCAACGGCGGGAAAGTTAAGACAGATGATTAAGGAGGAGTTGGATAATCGACAATGGACCACGGACCGCCTGGACAACTGACGATAGACGACGGGCCTTAAAAAAAACGCCTGTAGGAATTTGTGGAAACCAATTCTGCCCTTTGGGCACAAACGGAAGGTGGACAAACAATTGTTTATTATAAAGGCTCTACCGAAGAATCTCTCTTAGCTACAGTTTTTGCAGATTTGGGATGAATAATCACCTTGTCTGCCAATAGTCTGTTCATGGGGAATACTACCTGATGATTTCCCGTATCCAGTGTAAGAGAAACGTTTGAGATTTGAGTGATTTCTCCTTTATAATTGTCAATTTCTATAATTTGACCTGGCTGGTATTTATACTTCGTATAATAGGCTGTAAGAATGCTGGCAAGCATATCCCTTGCAGCTATACCATAAGCTAAAGAGAAAGCGAGAACACTTCCACCGATTACGATAAAAACAGTAAATGTGATAATATCCGTATCAATTCCTGCCTGATTAAGTGCTGTAATACTCAAGGCTATGAGTAAAATATAAAAAACGGCCGAAGAGATAAGTTTCCATGCGGGGATACCGAATGACTTGCAAGCATTAGCAACAAACTTTTTTACTACATCTGCAAGGTAAAATCCAAGTGCTAGGATGATAATTGAGGTGAATAGTTTAGGGATGAAATCAACTAGTGCACTCACTTGTTCTGTAACAATTTGCAACCCAAGGGTCTCTGCCGCACTCAATACAAAAATTAGCATTAAGGTCCAGTATAAAAATTGTTTAATAATGTTAATGGGTCTAATCTCTAAGTTGACTTCCTGAAAAAAATCGGTATTATTTAATTTATCGGCAAGTGTGTCCAATCCTATTCTAGAGAGTAGCTTGGCAATGAGACCTGAAACCACTTTAGCTAATATCCAGCCTACCAATAGCAGTACCAAGGCTCCCATAAGATTGGGTAGCACCCCCATAATTTGGCTAATAACTGTAAAAAGAGAATCTTGTATGCGTTCTAAAATAGTCATGGTTAAGAAAGGTGATTACATATAAGGATCGATTCTAATATAGAAAATATCCATAGAAGTACATATTTTCGTATTACCTTATCTTTTCGCTTTGCTAAGATTCTTCCTGATCGCTCTCACTCTCTACTATAGCTTGTATAGATCCGCCTCCTGAAAGACTATCAGTTACTGCATTTCCAGGTTTTATAAAAAATAAGTCTACGAGGTCTAACATCAACTTCACGGTATCCAGATTACTCATTGTTTCACGTTTTACACTGGCAGGTAATTCTGCCATAGACTCTATTTCTTTGAAAATGTCTGTCATTACTTCAAGGTTTTTCAGTCTCCATTTCCTGCACTACCGTTTTCACTCTTTGCCGTGCCCTGGAGAGTCTCATTTTAACTGCGCTTTCCGAGATGTCTAACTGAGACATGATATCCTTAATAGAAATATCATCCTGATACTTCATAAGAAGGATCATTTTATCACTGGGGTCTACCATTTCCAAGGCTTTTTTCAGGTGATCCACTCTAAGGGATAATATTTCCTGTTCCTCTTTATCATCATCGGGCTTATCATGGTGATCTGCGATTTCTACTTGACTATACTTAGTATTTTTACGATAGTGTTCTACACAGAAATTATAAGTAATCGCATACAGCCAGGTTGAAAATCGGCTATTGCCTTTAAATTTGGATAGTTGAAAGAAAACTTTTAAGAAAATATCTTGAACCATGTCTTGAGCAATTACCTCTTCCTTGACAAAACTCAAGCACTTGCGGTATACTTTATTAGAGTAGCGGTCGTAAATAAATCCGTAATAATCCGTTATCCCATCCTTCACAATGGCCCTAATGAGTGTTTCATCTGAAAGATTTTCAGGGTTTCGATATGTCTGTTTATCCGTTGCTATGCCTACGCTATTGTTAAGTAATACATATCTACACCTCTCAGAGAGATCTAGTGGATAGGTGTGGGGATATATTTGCCTCTATGAACATACATTTCACGAGGTACCGTTCTTAACGTTAGTTTCTGTAGGTTACCTGATTAACCGCTTCTACGACCCTACGTGCATTAGGTAAAAATGCATCAACCAATACAGAGGAATAAGGTAATGGCACATCTCTTCCTGTAACTCTGACCACTGGTGCATCCAGATAATCAAACGCCTTACGCTGAATCATATAGGTTATCTCACCAGATATGGAAGCCAATGGCCAGGATTCTTCTACTACTACACAGCGATTTGTCTTTTGTACGGAAGTAATAATCGTTTCGTAATCTACCGGACGTAATGAGCGCATATCAATCATTTCTGCTTCTACTCCCTCTTCTGCCAATGCTTCACAGGCTTCTAGTGCTACATGTACCATTTTGCCAAAAGAAACAATCGTAACATCTGTTCCTTCACGCTTAATATGTGCCTTGTCCAGGGGTAGTAAAAAATCTTCCTCTTCTGTAACAGGACCCTTATACCCATACATCTGCTCAGATTCCATGACCAATACAGGGTTGTCATCCCTAATGGCTGATTTCAATAATCCTTTTCCATCTTCGGGAGTACTGAGCGCCACTACCTTCAGCCCCGGACAATTGGCAAACCAATTTTCAAAGCTCTGTGAATGGGTAGCAGCTAACTGTCCTGCAGAACCACTTGGCCCTCGAAACACGATGGGAATATTAAACTGACCTCCACTCATCTGATAGATCTTAGCAGCGTTATTGATCACCTGATCTATGGCAACAAGTGAGAAATTAAAGGTCATAAATTCAATAATAGGGCGCAACCCAACCATGGCCGAACCAACTCCTACTCCTGCAAAACCCAACTCCGAAATGGGGGTATCAATCACCCTTTTGGGACCAAATTCATCTAACATCCCCTGAGTCACTTTATATGCCCCATTATATTCTGCCACCTCTTCTCCCATTAAATATATCTTATCATCTCTCCGCATTTCCTCTGACATAGCTTCTCTTAAAGCTTCTCTGAATTGTATTTCTCTCATATTGTGTATGTACATTTTATTATTCGCTAATATATATATTTTTTTTGTTTTTGTATCTTACATACTGATTCTATCGTACATAATTTACTGAGGTAGGAATACAGGTATAATCCTTATATTATATAACAAAATTTATATCACTTTATATACCCATGATCGATCGTACAGAAGATACACAAGAAGAAAGACTACATTCCAGGTCGAGTAAACAATCTCTTGCAACCAATGATTTCCTTAAGCAAGTATATGTCGTCATGACATTGGGACTTACAATCACAGGGATGGCTGCATGGTTTGTCGGACAGAAATACCTAGCTGGTGAATGGCTAGTATTAACTCAATCTCCCTGGGTTTATCTTATTATGTTTTCCCCTTTAGCATTTGTTTTGGGCTTGTCTTTTGGTATTGAGAAAATGAGCTTTCAAGTTGCTAATCTGGTTTTTGCCGCTTACTCTTTAGTGAATGGTATCAGCTTAGCTATCATTTTTATCGCTTATACTGCCAGTGATATCACGCAGGTATTTTTCATTACTGCTGCAACATTTGCTACCATGTCACTCATAGGGTATACTACAAAGATTGATCTTAGCAAATACAGGTCCTATCTGTTCATGGCATTAATTGGGTTAATCATTGCTATGGTGGTAAACATGTTCTTACAGTCAGGGCCTTTTGACTATATTATATCAATTATAGGTGTACTCATATTCTGTGGCCTTACTGCTTATGACACACAAAAACTGGCTGATATAGGTGAAAATGCTGATATGGAAAATGAATCGCTACGCAAACTGACTGTATTGGGTGCACTGACCCTATATCTTGATTTTATCAATCTGTTTTTATTCTTGTTGAGAATTTTGGGCGGAGGGCGAGATTAAATAAAACCTTCATTTTCATTACCCCCCACTTTTGCCTGTCTAAAGGGCTAAAATGGGGGATTTTCTTTTATCGTAAGTGGGTAATGTGTAAACTTACTGTCTAAATGAATGAGCATGCAGGTAGCAATTATTAAATATAATGCGGGGAACATCAGGTCCGTTATGTTTGCACTGGAAAGATTGGGTCTCACACCTATACTCAGTGATGACCTTGAGGTCATTAAACAGGCTGACAAAGTAATTTTTCCGGGCCAGGGCGAAGCAAGCTCTGCCATGAAATATCTGAATAATAAAGGATTAGCTCAATTAATACCTGAACTTACCCAACCCTTTCTGGGAATTTGTCTGGGCATGCAACTCATGTGTGCGTATTCAGAAGAAAACAATACTCCCTGTCTTGGCATGTTTGACCATAAAGTGAAAAAGTTTATCCCAAACGGAACACATGAAAAAGTCCCTCAAATGGGCTGGAATCTCCTTCATGATTTAAAGGGTGAACTTTTCCAGGAATTACCTGCTGAACCTTATGTATATTTTGTGCACAGCTTTTATGTAGAGATCGGTACTTTCACTACAGCTTCGGCAGAATATATCATTCCCTTTACGGCTGCATTGCAAAAAAATAATTTTTACGCCACACAATATCACCCTGAAAAAAGTGGTATAGTAGGTCAAAAAATGTTGCAGAATTTCCTCGAGCTATCTTAACATGAAACATATCGCATAAGGAACAAAGTGTAATTATTGTCATTATAGATAATAACTGTAACTTCGTTTCCCTAAAGGAAATGAAACTTAAGATTCATACAAAGATATTTATATGGCTTCATCAACATATGACGTAACGATCATAGGCTCTGGTCCTGGAGGCTATGTAGCAGCGATAAGATGCGCTCAACTAGGCATGAAAACGGCAATAGTGGAAAAGGAATCAACACTTGGTGGTACTTGCTTAAATGTTGGATGCATTCCTTCCAAGGCAATGCTGGACTCTACTGAACACTATTTCCAAGCTCAACATCAGTTTGCAGAGCATGGTATTACAGTATCCGGTTTGCAAGTAGACCTCAAACAAATGGTCAAAAGAAAAGCAGATGTAGTAAAAAAGACTACAGACGGAGTCGATTTCCTCATGAAGAAAAATAAAGTTGATGTATATCAAGGTTGGGGTTCTTTTGTTGATGCAAAAACCATCAAAATTACCAAAGACGATGATACGAATGAAGAAATCAAATCCGAAAAGGTAATCATAGCGACAGGTTCTGAACCTTCCACTTTACCTGGAATTGAATTCGATGGAACTCGCATTATTAGTTCAACAGAAGCCCTTGAACTCACTGAACTCCCCAAGCACATGGTAGTAATAGGTGGGGGTATTATCGCGACGGAAATGGCTTCCGTATTCGGACGTTTGGGTTCTCAAATTACAATATTGGAATATGCTGACCGCTTAATTCCCGGTATGGATGGCGCCATGGGTAAAGAACTCGCAAAAGTGTTGAAAAGAGAACTCAATGCAGAAATACTGTTAAACCATAAGGTTACAGGTGCGAAAGTAACCAAGACAAAGGTTACTGTCACAGCAGAAGATAAAAAAGGAGAAACTGTTGAGATATCAGGAGATACTTGTCTTATGGCGGTGGGACGCCGACCTTTCACAGACCGCTTGGGACTGGAAAATATAGGGATCGAAACAGAGAGAGGAAGGATACCTGTAAATGATCAAATGGAAACTTCAGTTACAGGAGTATATGCTATTGGAGATGTCATTCGTGGAGCAATGCTTGCCCATAAAGCTTCTGAGGAAGGTATGTACATAGCAGAATATATTGCAGGGCAAATTCCCCATATCAATTATCGTGCAATACCTAATGTAGTATATACCTGGCCTGAAGTAGCTGGGGTTGGATATACTGAAGAGGAACTCAAAGAGTCAAAAATTGCATATAACAAAGGGCAATTCCCGTTCAAAGCATCTGGTAGGGCTAGAGCCAGCATGGATGATCAATTTGGGTTTGTCAAGATCTTGTCAGATAAGGAAACAGATGAAATACTGGGTATGCACATTATTGGACCCAGAGCCGCTGATATGATTATGGAAGGTGTGATGGGAATGGAATTCCGTGCATCTGCGGAAGATCTTGCGATATTCTCACACCCACATCCAACATTTTCGGAGTCTATCAAAGAAGCTGCCATGGGTGCAACTGGGGATAGAATTGTGCATTTGTAAGATCATTAGGTAAAAATTCACATCAAAGTATGAGAGAAACCCTATTGCAGGGTCTCTCTCAATATTTGGCACACTATTATAAAATTGAATTACCTTTTAGTCACTTTGATACTTTTCACCTGGTTACCTACAGTAACCTTGACAATGTATAATCCAGCAGCCCATTCACCCGCATTTATTCGGATGGGTTCATACGTTGGATATGATCTATGCATTAAGGCCTGAGAACCGGAAACATTAAACACTTGAACTACTGCCTGATCTGCTGGAGGATTACCAACAGCTAGATAAAACTCTCTATCAAATGGCTTCGGATATGCATTTAATGTAAAATCAGCATATACATTACCTGGATAAGTAGGTGGTACGTTGTTTACATTTGCTCCACCGATTACAGCTTGATTGGGTTGTACTACATTTTGTGTACCTTCCCATGGCAACAGCCATTTGCCCTCGATAGGTCTTTCAAATGTATCATCGGGTTTCAACCAACCCACAGCGAGATGGTCCATCCATCTACTTTCTTTCACCAATGCCTCTACATAATATTTACTACCCTTTTCTAATCTCACAGGCTGAGATCGCTGCTTCTCAGGGTATTTTGTCCATTCCCCAGGTAAAGTCCACGCCGGAGCCTCCGCAATTTTTTGCTTATTGTCTGGACTATCGTTAGTACTCAACCAAAGTTCTCCAGTATCATCTGCTGCAATATAAAATATATAATCTCCTGTCATTGGAGGACAAATGTATCCTCTAATACGTGCCCCATAAAAATCTCTAAGATTTCGGGGAGCTTCAAATCTGGCTAAAAGTTGGGTTTCATCAGGAGGAGTCTCAACAGGTATTACAGCTACACTCGTGCCTACCACATTATGCCAACCTTCCCATAGAATCTGTCCTGTATTCTCACAGCTAACCTCAGGCTCAGGTGTTGGGTTTAGTGGATCTTCATACGTAATGAGAACCCCTGGAGAATCAAAGACCATATATCCCACAGATTCAAAGATATGGTACACCTCCTGATCTTTGGATTGTTCTTCCTGTACAATGACATCCACTCTCTCTCCAGATAAGAGATCATACCTTAAGGCCGCAGCATTAGAGCCCCCATAGGTTTGCATATCAGCAAAGAATACAGGATCTGCACCGTAACGTTGAGCAAAATTACATTTATACCAGGTGTGATTAACGACTTTCCCTGTATTTCCTGCTTCAAACTTATATCCCTCTGTTGAGCTACCTGTTTCAATAGCTATCCAACTGAGCATTTGTTTGGTTACTCTTTTATCCTCATTTTCTTCTTCCTGGAATCTCACGCGAAATCCTTCCGCACTTATTCCGAAATGACGTGATGTAACAGGGGCATCACCCTCAAAGTCAATCGCTTGAGAAAATACCACTGGTACGGAATCAAAAGGTGTAGAATATTTAACCGCTTTCCAGTTATGATCTACACTTGCCATGTTCCCAGCAATGAGTTTTTTACCGTCTCCAATGACGTGTTCTCCTGCCTCCATTACCATATAACTGATTACTTCTTGTGGGTGATTTCCTGGTAGGTACTTCCACTCAGCTACCTGGAACTCAAATCCACTTCCAGTTACATTTCTTACCAAAGGCACACATGGACGTGTGTTATTATTACTAACCGGAGATAGGACAACGACAGGGTTCTCATAAGTACGCTGAAATTCCACCTGATGCCATGTATTGCGATTCTCTTGCGCAACAGATTTTTTACCCACTTCACCAATAAATGATACGGGATTAGGAATTTCATCCCCTGCTCTACAATGGTATAATGTAGGATCAACCACAGAATTAGCAGTAATAATTGGTAACTTTTCCGGTGTGTAAGGTTCCAGGTTAGCAGTGCTAAGTGCTTCGTTGTTTGATCCCAGCCAATCCTGAATTAGAGTACCAAAGATTCTGCGGTAATCATATTGCATATTTGTAGGTGCTCCACCTTGTAAATCCGTAAACTCAACATTATTCCCAATAACTCCACCTTCGACACCAGGTCCAAAGGTAAACATAGGCGCGATGGTACCGTGGTCCGTACCCAGGTTGTCATTTTCATGCGCTTTTCGTCCAAATTCAGAGAATGTTACAGAAAGCACTCTTTCTGCTATTCCCAATGCCTCTAAATCATCGTAAAATGCTTTTACTGACTCAGAAAGCTCCTCTAGCAAATTCGTGTGTTTCCCAATGGTTGAATCGCCGTTTTCTATCTGATCTGTATGGGTATCATACCCTCCCATCCCAACGAGGAACACTTTGGTATTACTTCCCCCACTGATCAACCTAGAGACGGTTTGCAATTGTCTAGCCAGTCTGTGATCAGGATACTCGATCATATTATTTCCCGTGTTATAAACATTGGATATCCGCTCTGCAAACCTACTTGTATCTCTCTGAGTGTCAGACAAAAACTCCAACTCTCTACCATATTCACTATCAGGGAAAACAGAAGGAAGAGGACCGCCTACTCCTGTGACGAGGTCATAGAAGCGATCGGGATTCTGACGTCCCATATTGATTGCCACAGCATGCTCTCTGGGAGTATGGAATCCCAAAGATGGCTTACTCCCATACAATTGAATTCCCAGTGGATCAGGGAATATAGAAGCTGGTGCAACCAAATGATCCTGATAGGATACTTCCATGAACCTGGCCATCCATCCACTGTCCAGATTAAAGTTCTCAGGAGTGGAGTCACCACCTGTCAACCATAGGTCTGTAGATTTAAAATGTGAACGATTATGTCTTTCATAACCTACGGCTTGTACGATATTGACCCATCCCTTATCATACATTTCTTTGGTACCTCTCATGATAGGATGCAGGCCTACTTCCTGCTGTGAACCCGTAAGATTGATGATCCTATTTTGAGGAATCCTCAGTTTGGGTCGTTGATTGGCATACGCGTCATAATTCGATACGGGAATAAGTGTATTAATACCATCATTTCCTCCACTCAATTGAATGATGACAAGTACACGTTCACTCACTTCCGAACAATCCATTGCTGCAAGCATCCCGGGAGTTGCAAACGTTCGTAAGGGCAATGAATTGAGGAAAAAGGGAGCAGCCGCCATGGGCCCTGATATTTTAAAGAAATCTCTACGATTCATCTTGTTAATAATTAAAATTCTAAAAGTTTAAGTAACTCTCCTATACCGTTGTTTTCATTAGAATAAATGATACTCTGGTGCATACATGATAGCTGTGATCAGGTTGGTCAAAGGGATTTTAACGTCCGAATCATCACCTGAATTGACATACGTTACCCACTCATTCAACCAGTTTTGAGGAGTGAGTCCACCCTCCAGGAATATTTCATATAGGAGATAATCGAATCGGTCCTGAGCCAATTCTTCGCATAGCATATACTCGACAAAGGTTCTTACTACTGCCTCTGCATCTTCAGGGTTATCAAAATGACCGGAGTTCCTAACAAAATCCACAGGGTCTAACTGTACTCCCCCTAATCTTCCTCCACTTATTACCCTTCTCCCAGTCAATATCATTTCCCCCACGCTATATCTAGCGACAAGGTTATTGGCATCGACCCAGTTCCTACCAAAGCCTGGTTCCTGATAGTAAGCAGGATATCCTGCCACTGAAGGAGGAGCAAATAATTTGAAGCCCGCACTTGTAAAGGCAACTCTTTGTAAAGAGGCTCTGTAAAAATCATCGTAGTGATTTTCTGGATCTTGTTGTGGGTTGGGAATGGCAAGTTCAAAAAAGTTAACCGCATGAAGCATGAGATCCATAGGAGACTTAATCAATCCTCCTATGATTTCATCTCCAGAGTTGTTATCATCTTCATCAAAGAAGTGTTGACTTGTCAATAATTGTTCGAGGGTAGGTTTTAACTCATAGTTATTATTTTTCAAAGTCTGAGCCAATGGGTTGATTATATCGTTCTTTATTTCCTCTGTGACGTGTTTACTTACAAAAAAACGATACAGTTTTGTGCAGTAATATTGAGCTGTAGCATCTTGCTCGTGAACCATTTCCACAAAATCATTTAGCTCTCGCCACATGTCCTCTTCCGTCTCTGCCCCAGTTATGGTTCTATTCCCAAATGCAGCCGTAAATGTTTTATCGTCAGTATCGTGATCATTGATCCTAGCCCAACCCATAGGTAATCCAGTATCTGGATCGATATACTGCCCTCTTTCATCTCTTTCTGGATCATCACTACTTCTGTAAGATTTAAATCCTGTTAATACACGCGCTGCTTGCTGTATATCTTCCTCTGTATAATTGGTATAATTTCCCTCACCAATTACAGGTCCCTTCCCTATCGTAAATAACTCTAAATATTCACGAGCATAGTTTTCATTGGGATTGCGCTTGTTATTTCTTTCGTTGTCCAAATAATTTAACATTAATTGGTCAAGCGTCATCTTGTAGGAAAGTTCTTTAACATTTCCCAATGAATACATTCTAAACAGCATAAGATGATCAAAAAGCTGAAAAGAACGCTCATCATCTTCCCACGAAGTCGTAAAACTCGTGTGAAGCCAAAAGGTCATTTTATTATTGATGGTAGGATCTCTCCTAGCTTCCTCTAACCACCATGAGCATACAAATTCTTTTAATTTGCCATCCCCTGTTTCTGTAGTTTTTCCTGTATTAATCCATCCAGAATTAATTTCGGGATCGATGGGCTCAGGAACAATGGGATTGGGTATAGGTTTGAGTACTTCTGCTACTGCCTCTGCAGCAGTCATTTCTGCGAATGCTTTAATGCGACCAATAGGAGCGTTATACGTAGTTCTCCTTAAAAAATGCGCGGCAAGCCTTCGTCCAAGTTTTCCTGTCTTCGGTACTAATGATGCCATTATATTCCGTTGTTAGTTAACATAATTTTTCCATGCAACAATCCTTGTTGGCACTGCATTTTATACTGTATATCTACAGTATCTTAGATATAAAAACTATCCAGTGGTTGGCGCATATGTAAATCCCCTCTATCTTCAAGCTACAATGATTCGTACCTGCCCCATTTAACAAAAAATAGCTAAATGGCTCTCGTACTTCGTATTCCTTTTTAAGGTCTACTAAATCCTTTCAGAAATACAGTACAAGTATATGTACTATTTTTTTATTGTAAAATAATATGTAATAAATTATATTATTAAATATAGTTTACCCAATATTGTTAGTAATTTGATACTTACTGATACACCTAAGATTATTGGGATTAATGTAGTATTTAACTCCTAATCTTAGGTTTTTTTTCATTCTTGCCACTGCAATTACCCATTCTACAATTTGTCGCATAGAGATTTCCTAAATTATCTGTGTTAATAAATACACATATAATGTAATTTATTCTATTATAGCTTTACAGTTAATAAGTATTCTTCTTGAGCTATCTAAGTAAGAAGGCACTCAAATATGTATTGCAAAACATGTTTATAATAGCGGAACCGTGAGAAACTCTCTATTTATCGTATTAAACGCGAATTAATCATTTACAAATATCTCTATTAATAGGGCTTGATAGTGAGGATGTAACCAAGTGGCTTCCATTCCCTAATTTCCCAAAAGTAAAGTATATGTCTGGAAATTTCTCTGGGGCACCTCTCGATATCTATTGACAATGCTAAGTAATAACTATTGAGAGAAAGATTTCATTGTCCTACATTACTTAAATATTATTGTATCATGATTTATTATAGATAAGATATATTTTCTATGTAAATTTTTTGCACCAATTACACTTAAGTGGTGAGACAATATTAAGTATGTCATATTAACTTACGCTAGTACAGGAAAATT
>CAZZEC010000079.1:0-27430 GCA_964652565.1 uncultured Bacteroidia bacterium | reverse complement strand
TAGCAGAGATTTATGAGAAAGTTCCTAAAGATAGCCTCCTCTTTTATAAAAATGCTCGAATCATCAGAAGTAGGGGAGAAGATCTACAACCACAATATTTAGAGCGTATGCGACGTTCGGGAAGACTACAGCCGTAAGTATTTCTCGGTCTACATACAATTCCCTAATAATCATTTACTTTACCCAATAGTATCACATTCTACCTACTTACTCAATGTAACTACTTCTTCTCCAAAAGTGGCATGATATTAGAACATTCTAAATTTTTTCAATTTAGTATGAAAGGAAAAATCGTAATACTTTTAAAGTAAGTAAAATAAATTTAGGATTAGTTAATTTACCAAATGATACAATCATTTGAATCATGTAAATTATTACTATATATATTAGAATGTTTTATATTGGGCTTTATTTTCGACTAAATATTTCGTAAGTTGACAAAGTTAATGTAATTAGATGAACCCAAATAGAAGTCTTTGGTTTTATGTATTACTAATCGTTGGTCTTCCTTATTCCATTTTAGCAGTTCCGTCGGATAGTCTTATACAGGTTCTCGAATCATACAGGGCCACCCATGAAACGCTCAATGGTCAAAAGCTGCTATCGATGCATATCGATATTGCCAAGGAATTGGTAAAGGAAAAGGAATATGATAAAGCGATTTCCTACTATGAATCAGCGCTCAAGTGGAGCCATGATACTAAGACTTATTTTGAAGTCCACGCAGAGCTGGGGTTCTTGTACTGGATGAAAAGCGATTATGAAAGAGCTTTGAATCATAGCGAACTTGCCAAAGAGCGCGCAGATGAATCCATTGCTCCAAAATATCAGGCAGATAATTATCACCGTATTGCACAACTTCTTGCTAATGTTGGGAAATTTGATGATGCGGTAGAACACGAACTGATCGGATTAAAGTACAGCGAAAATGTTGGAGACTCTTTGGCCATCGCAAAGGGCTATGCTGGGATGGCACGAATCCTCTGGTTGTCTGATAAGATGGAAGAAGCATTAGCTTACGACTTGAGAGCTATGCGTATTATTGAAAAAGTAGGGTCCCCCCAGCGTATTTATCGCGCATACTCTGATGTTGGTTCTTCCTTTACTGAAACAGGGCAGCTCGACTCTGCAATGAAATATATCATGAAAGCTCGTAACATCGCCAGGGAAATACCATTCCCGCATGGTATATATTTTACTTCTGCACAGTTAGGAGAAATCTATAAAACGCAAAAAAACTATCCCAAAGCCACTGAATTTATTATTGAAGCTATTACTGGGTTGAGAGAAGAAGGCAGACTATTCAATTTAGCTGATTTTACGTTTATGCTGGGGGAAATACTCGCTGAGCAAGCTAATTATCAACCTGCCATAGATACGCTGTATTCGGCATTACAAATTGCACAAAGCATAGACCATCAAACACTTGAAAGAGATATTTACCTGGCACTATCCAATTATTATGAGGAGTTAGAAGATTTTCCTCATGCGTACAACTTTGCAAGAAAATATGAAGCCCTTAAAGATAGCTTGATGAATCTTCAAGTACAGGAGCGTATGAAAAAATTGGAAAAGCAATATGATGTAGAGAAAAAGAATATGGAGATTCAGCTTCTGGAAAAGGAAAGTAAACTAGAACGAAGAAGATTATATCTCATTGGCCTAGGAGTATGTTTCATTGTATTACTATTGGTATTGCTACTGCTTGATCATCGCAATAAATACCAAATCCAGTCCCGAGAGCTGCTGGAAAGAAATCACAAGGAAATTCAAGCACAGCATCAACGAGTCATCGAAAAAAGACAAGACTGGCAATTCTTTTCTAATATTATTTCGAAAAATATATACGAATATGTAAAAAACCTCACCTCACAGTTACAGGATCTTTCCAGGCAGTCTGATGAGGTGAAAGCCCAAAAATCTCAAGAAATCCTTACTTCTGTTAAAACTGATATTACACATATTCACGAAGAATTGTATCATCTTATTGCTTTTATTGAAGCAGGAATCAAAGACGATCAGACTGAAATACTCGACATAAGGTATGTTTTGCGTATTGCCAGGGAAATGCTTCCCTTGGAGTATCAAGGGGTGATACGTAAAATATTCTATCATGACCTCCCTCAATTGAAGGCCAATAGATACAAGTTGTCGTTATTATTTAAGCATATTTTACTACATACTATTAAGAACCCGGGCGAAGAACCTCTTGAAATACACATTACAAGTGATATTTTGGAATTAGATGTTGAAGGTTCTTATCTCATACAACTCACAATAAAAGACAATGGGGAAAGAATACCTCAAGAATTACATGAAGAAATATTCCAACTGGATCGGCCATTGTCTCATCAATCCAACTTCCACCTCGCCATTTGTAAGAAAATTGTTTCACTCTATGGTGGTAGTATTTCATTGAGTGATGACCAAACATATGGGAATACGCTAAATATACTCTTCCCTATGGATAAGGTGGGTGTTAAGACCCCCATCCCTCAGATCAATTAATCGCAGGTGTTGATTGGTGATCATGTACTAGCTGTTCAAAAGCCTGTTCCCAAGGTATGTTCTGGGTTAAGATATCCTCAATGGTAAGATTCTTCTGATCCAACATATTTTCCATAACAATATGGTAGGCTTGGTACTTTTCAATTAATCTCATATCATCCGTTTCCTTATTAACAAGGGTAGAAATATCTATATACCCCGTTTCTCCTATTCCTATATACTCTGCATATCCTTCTATTATCCATCGTTCCAAATTGTGGAAAGCACGTCTTCCCACAGCATCTACGACCATTTTATGTGTTATTTCGTGTGCTATGGTATTGGCTAGGGTTTTAGGATAAGGTACAATCTCTCTATTACTATCTAATATTTGATTTTGAGAGATCAGTGGGGTACGAATGAAGGTCTTTCCATTTAGCAAGGAGGTATTCACACCAATTGCATATATATGGAAAGGATTGAATAGCCTGAATAACCTAGGACTATGACATAGGTATACCTTGTATCGCTGATCAAAGTTGTATAGCTCAGACTGAGAAATTTTGGACTGGACCAGTGTCAAGATCTCTGACACAGTTTCTTCCTCCAGCATCTGGTCTGAATATACTGTTATGGAATTATGGGTAAATCGATGGGAGAACCAGGGTTCTGGAAAGCCAACCCATAGTAAATACCCCATTGTAATACACAGGGGCAACAATGCGATTAGTAACAATATCCTTAACCACCTGAATTTCATTTTTTAGTTTACGTCTTTGACCTTTTCGAGTTCCGAATCTACTGACTTGACCGTTTGCATGTGCTGCGCAATAGCCTGCCAAATTTCTTCTATGATTTCGGGATGTTCTGCGGATAAGTTATATTTTTCAGATGGATCGCTATCAAGGTTAAACAGTAGAGGAGGATTGTGTTCAACTGGTTGTTCTCCTACATAGGGAGTAAGTGTTTTTACGTGCATTTTCCACGGGCCTTTACGGTAAGCAAATATTTCTGATCCAAGATAATATACAATCTCTTCATGTGCTTGATGGGTTTCTCCTTTGAGCACGGGAGTTAAATCCATACCATCAATCACCCGGTCTCCTGGCAATTGTGCCCCGGCAAGGGATATTGCAGTAGTAAATAGATCCATGGTAGTGGCTAATGCTTGTGTGGTAACTCCTGCCGGAATTGTTCCTGGCATCCAGGCAATCCCTGGTTCCCGCATTCCCCCTTCCCAGGTAGAGCCTTTTCCTTCCCTCAATAAACCGGCTGATCCTCCACGTTCTTTCATGACTAACCAAGGTCCATTATCACTGGTGAAAAATACCAATGTATTTTTATCTAAACCATTTTCCTTCAGCCCTTGCATGATCTGACCTACACTCCAATCAATTTCTTCTACTACATCACCATATAACCCCCTTGCACTAGTGTCAGCAAATGGTGGATTAGAATAAAGAGGAATGTGGGGGAATGTATGAGGAAAGTAAAGAAAAAAGGGTTCTTCCCTATGTCTGTGTATAAAATCTACGGCTTTTTCTGTATATCGACGAGTGAGTGTTCCCTGGTCAGGTTCCTCTTCTATGATCTGATCACCGTCTATAAGCGGTAAAGGAGGATCCCCTCGTCTTGCAGCACCCTTACTCTCCACGGGACTCATATCATTGGAATAGGGAATGCCAAAATACTCATCAAAGCCATTATTGGTAGGTAAAAACTCCGGTAGATGCCCTAAATGCCATTTTCCAATAATTCCCGTGGCATAACCTGATTCTTTTAATGCCTCAGCTAAAGTTATTTCTGATTGAGGAATCCCACTTAAAGAAAATGGAAAAAGTACTCGCCACTTGCTACTACACATTCCACTTCGTATAGGAAGCCTACCCGTAAGCAAAGCGGCCCTACTTGGTGTACATACTGAAGCCCCAGAATAAAACTGAGTAAACTTCATACCCTCAGCAGCCATTCTGTCCAGATGAGGGGTATGGATGGTAGGATGACCATAAGTTCCCAGGTCTCCGTATCCCAGATCATCTGTGAATATGATGATAATATTTGTATGATTGGGAACAGATACTTGACTCTCATCTGTTTGAAGTGAGTTGCAAGCCATAAAAACCCAAATAATACATGCGAGAAGGTAGCGGTTATACATCTTATTGTTTCGTTTTTTGATAAATTGTCACATAATTTCAGAAAAGTATCCCACGTATGAAAGTCTTAAAAGTACATCCTGAAGATAATGTGTTGGTGGCACTCCAAACCTTAGACGAAGGCGAAACTGTGCCATTCAATGGTGAAAGATATCAAGTAAAGCAAGAAATACCTGCAAAACACAAATTTGCCACAAAGCCTATACCAATAGGAGGTTCTGTATTTATGTACGGGGTACTTGTGGGTAAAGCTGCAAAATACATAGATCAGGGAGAGTGGATTAACACTGAGAATGTACACCATGCTTCTTCCTTATATGAACATAAAACGACTGATTTCCAGTGGAATGCTCCTGATATATCTAAGTGGAAAAACCAGTTTTTTATGGGGTATCACAGGTCAGATGGTCAAGTAGGTACAACAAATACCTGGTTGATTATCCCCTTGGTATTTTGTGAAAATAGAAATGTGCAAGTTCTCAGAGAAGCATTTGAAAAGGAACTTGGATATGCAAATCCAGGAAAATATCATTCTCAAGTCAGAGAATTGGTGGGTTTATACAAACAAGGTAAAAGACCTGAAGAAATAGCTAATTTGCCCCTTCCGGAAGAATCTCAATACCTTCAAACTTCTACACCACTTTTTCCACATGTTGATGGCATACGCTTTCTCACCCATGAAGGGGGATGTGGTGGTACCAGAGAAGATGCCCGTAATCTTTGTGCGCTATTTGCGGGATATCTCCACCATCCTAATGTGGCAGGAGCTACAATACTTAGTTTGGGTTGCCAAAATGCACAGATAGCATGGCTGAAAGAAGAAGTTTACAAGCGAAACCCACATTTTGATAAACCACTGTTGATATTTGATCAGCAACAATATGGCTCAGAGCATCACTTAATGAGGTCCGCAATAAGAGAAACTTTTCTCGGCTTGATGCGCGCCAATGAGGTTCAAAGAACGCCAGCCCCGATATCTCAACTTACTCTGGGAATGGAATGTGGAGGGTCTGATGGCTTCTCTGGTATATCAGCTAATCCCGCTGTAGGACATGCCGCTGACCTTTTGGTGGCGTTAGGTGGAAAAGTTATCCTATCCGAATTTCCCGAACTGTGTGGTGTAGAACAGGAATTAATCAATCGTTGTGTGGACGAAGAAACAGCTCAACGTTTTATCCAACTCATGCGCAAGTACGGTCAGCAGGCAGAAGCTGTGGGCTCGGGATTTGATATGAATCCCTCTCCTGGAAACATCAAGGATGGACTCATCACAGATGCAATAAAATCTGCTGGAGCTGCAAAGAAAGGGGGAACCTCCCCCATACAACAAGTCCTCGGATATCCAGAATATGCCACTCAATCTGGCCTAAGCCTGTTGTGTACGCCGGGTAATGACGTAGAATCAACAACCGGGCTTGCAGGTGCCGGAGCAAATATCATTTTATTTACAACAGGCCTTGGTACTCCTACAGGTAATCCCATTGCACCCGTTGTGAAAGTTTCCTCTAATACCAAACTTGCTACCAGAATGTCAGATATCATCGACATCAATGCAGGACCTATCATTTCAGGAGAAAAAACGATTGAAGAAGTAGGAGCTGACATCCTGGACTATGTGATCGGTCTCGCTAGTGGAGAGTATCAAACGAAAGCTCAACAGCTGGGACAGTATGATTTCATCCCGTGGAAGCGAGGAGTGAGTTTGTAGTTCCTTTTGAGAAGCCACTCACGTTACATTTCTCAAATTATTCTATCTATGCCATCCGCTACACCACTTTCAAAAAAATTAGGACTCAAATCTGGATTTTCCATCCTACTGTATAAGGAGCCAGCTTATTATTGGAATTTATTTCTAGACTTACCCGAAGACCTTACTTTTTTATCAGAACCAGTGCAAGAACATGCCGACTTCATTCATCTCTTCTGCACATCAGAAAAAGAATTACATGACATCATTCCTACCTATAAATATGCATTAAAGAAGCAGGGATTGATGTGGATCAGCTGGCCAAAAGGTAGTTCAAAGATATCTACCGATTTAAAGAGAGACGCTATAAGAGCGTACGTATTGGGTCTGGGATTAGTAGATGTCAAAGTAGCAGCGATAGATAAAGATTGGAGTGGATTAAAATTTGTCTACCGATTGGAAGATAGGTAACACTTTCCCAACCGTCAGATGATACCTCCTTCTTTTTAATCAACCTATTAATGAGTGATAATTCTTTTAGTTATGACTGTAGAAAAACTGAATACCGAATTTGAACAAATCAAAGGACAATTGAAATCATACATCCTACGTATGACAGCTAGTGTGGAGGATACAGAGGATATTGTCCAAGAAACCTATCTCAAAGCACATAACAAATTAGATAGTTACAAAGGCGATTCTTCATTGAAAACCTGGATCTTTGCCATAGCCTCCAATTTGGCTAGAGACCTCCTAAGAGAGAAGAAGAGATGGCCTGAAAATGTTACGGATATTTGTAAGGTAGAAGCATTGAAAGATCCACAATTTTTTCAACAATCATTAGAGATACGAAATAATTCTACTCAGGGCAATTTTGAAATAAAAGAACACATTGCGTTTTGCTTTACCTGTATATCTAAATCACTACCTTTGAATCAACATATCTGTTTATTGCTAAAGGAAGTCTATAAATTCAAACTCAAAGAAATAGCACTCATTTTACAGACTACTGAAGAAATGGTTAAATATCATCTACATGTAGCACGAAAGACCATGATCGATATCTTTGAGGGAAGGTGTGCACTCATTAATAAGGAAGGGGTATGCCATCAATGTTCTGAAATAAATGGAATCTTTAATCCCAAGCAAAACACTCAAGAAGAGTTGGTGAAGATAAAAATGGTTAGAGAAGCAGAGAAGAGTGAGAAACAATACTTGTTTGATCTGCGAATGCAGATAGTCGCTGGAATAGATCCATTCGAATCTGGTGCCGCAGAACTTCAGCTTCACCATCTTGCGTATAATCGTAAAGTCATGGAAAAATATTTGGAAAAAAATGATGAAAATCCTATCGAATAGCTGCGCTGGAGCGTCAAAGTCATAAATACTTACATGAAATTATTATTAATTACTCTATTGCTTATGAACTCTTTGAATGCTAAAGCACAATATGGAAAAGCTGTTACTGTAAAAAAGACATTCAGTCGAGAAACAGCTATCAGCATCGAAATTGATTCGGATGCAGCTATTGTTTGGTCATTGTTAACCCATGCCGCCGATTATCCCAGATGGAATTCTACTATCATTTCCATGCAGGGTGAGATCGAAGAAGGAGAAAAAATCCAGTTGATTTCTACCTTGGATCCTGAAAGAACCTTTAAACTTAAAATAAAAGAAGCGACTGCCGAACAGAAGCTTGTCTGGGGGGACGCCATGGGAAAGCGTACCTATACAATAGAAGAGCAAGATAAAGGCGTAGTATTTACTATGCACGAAAAAATTGGAGGGCCTGTATTTCCTTTGTTTGCCAACAAAATCCCTCCTTTTGATGAGAGTTTTGAAACCTTTGCAAGCGATCTTAAAAAAGAGGCAGAATCAATTGCCAGACAAGCGGAGTAGCTTTTATTATAGAATGATGAAATGCTTAAGATTTTCTTAGCTGACTATCCTACGGGCCTGTTCTTCTTTATCCCAAACACATATTTTCTATTTTCATGGAGTAAGCGTTGGTTTCAATAGTCTCAGAAATTATTAACTTACAAGAAGATAAAATTAGAGAATGGGTTAGGTCAAGGAATTTTAATATCAACCTATTACTGCGTTTTAACAACCTACAAAAGAATAGATCTTACGTAAAAATTGATACAAATGCATCTATATCCTATACTCAATCAATATATGACAGTCATGAAAGTTAAATTCTTAACTATCTATAAGCTTCTGCCTGCACTGGGACTAATGTTGAGCATTAATCATCAGATGATTGCACAAATGGAACAGCAATCAAATATGGACCCCATCAACCACCCTGAATACAAAGCTGTTGAGGAAGCAATATTGAACTATGTTGAGGCATTATACCTTGCAGAGCCTTCAAGAATTGCTGCTAGTGTCGATACCTCACTTCGTAAAATTGGCTATTACTTTGATGCAAATGAGAACATATACAGGGATAACCTGGAAATGACTTATCAACAGCTGTTCAATTTAGCTGCATCATGGAATAAAGATGGAAATCGAGCCAACGAGAACTCACCCAAAGAGATTCAGATCTTTGAGATCAACGATAAGTCAGCTATTGGAAAACTCACTGCGGAGTGGGGAATCGATTACTTTCAGTTATCCAAAGTTAATAATACCTGGAAAATTATGAATGTATTGTGGCAGAGCCATCCAAAAGATACACAAAATTAGCTGTTTGGGTAATAATTAATACTTTTTTTGGATAAATCACTATGCCTCCTATTCAATCCTACCGAATATGGTTTACACAACGAAATGGGAGTACCCTTCTTTGTAAAACCCTCGAACAGACAGGAGTTGCAGGTAAACCCGGAGAGTATTTTAATCTCATGGGGGCTTCGAATCTATGTGAGAAATATCGGGTCAATAACTATGAGGATTTAAAGAGAACACTGTGGGATTTAGGGATAGAAAATCAAGTATTTGGCATCAAGCATTCACTATATAGAAATAGCTTGTATCGAATCGCAGATGAAATCAGTTCGCTGCGAAATATAAGGGAAGATCACGTAGACCCTGAGGAAATATTCGCTGATCTATTCCCCAATTGTAAACACATTTTCCTTACCCGTCGGAATAAAGCCCATCGACAGTTTGGCTGGGGACGCTTTAGCAATTATTTGCAATTGCCTAAAGGAGACGGGAGTATCCGTATTTATACCTCTAAGCATCAAAAGATCCAATTCTTTAGAATATATGATAGGACACTTCGTAATGCAGAATTTATCAGAAATTGGAGGGCGGGTTTATGAAACGATTGACACCTGCTATTAATACAGTTCTTGTTTGTAGTATTACTTTACTGATTGTTTTCTCGGTTGGGTTAATTAGCAAACAGACTCAGGAAGAAACTCGAATTGTGCTTCATGGCGCCTCTCAGTTTGATGATGCGCATGCTTATACCAAAGCGTTGAAGCGGTTTTCTGAACTCGTAGAAAAATATTATGAGGGCCCTGAAAAGTTGGAATTCGTCTTACATAAAAACAGTGAGCTAGGCACTGAAAAAGACTATTTTGGATTTATGAATATAGGGGCGGTCGTCGATTTTGCAATCACTTCCCCTTCTCATGGGTCAACTTTTTCTCGCATGATTACGATCATGGATGTACCCTTCCTGTTTAATGATACTGAACACTATCTTGCTGCCATGGAGTCAGGGGTATTTCATGATGTAGAAGAAATCCTATACGATAGAGCAGACGTGTTAATCCTGGGTTATGGAGGAGGAGAAAAGCGACATATTTTTGGACGGCGACCTGTGAGAAACCTGGAAGAGTTGCAAGGCTTTGACATGCGCGTCATGGGATCTCCCATTCAGTCAAAGATGTTTACAGCAGTGGGAGCCGCTCCAACAGTAATCAGTGGTGATGAAGTGTATAATGCCATACAAACGGGCGTTATCTCTGGGGCGGAAAATTCAGCAAGTGCAATCAATTATTTCAAATGGTATGAAGTGGCTCAAGACGTATCTTTGACGGCCGTTTCCATTATAGTACGACCTTTACTTTTTAGTGGGAAGCGTTTCAGACGCCTGCCTCCAGATTTGCAGGAAGCTATTCGTCGTGCAGGTAAAGAAGCGATGGAATACGAGCGCAACCTTGAAATTTCTACGGATGAACCATTGATGAAACAAATGGCAAAAGAGGGCAAGGTAAAACTGCATAATTTTGAAAATAGAGATACTTTGATGAAGCTTGCAGCACCTGTAAAGGCAGAATATGCAAAACGGATCGGCGCGTCCGAAATATTATCTGCTATCAATGCTTTGGACTAATTCATGTGTTCTACCTTATACAATTAAATCATATGTCTTCTTTTGTAGAGACCTATTTTAATATATTGAAGTTTGTACTGACCAGTATGTTGGTTTTATTGCTCGTGCCAGTATTGCTTCAGGTATTAGCTCGATTTATGCCATTTATTCCCCGCTATATTTGGACAGAAGAGTTAGCCAGGTTTTCGTTTATCTGGATTATCATGATCGGATCAAGCATTGCTGTACGAGAACAAACGCATTTCCACGTGGATATTTTGCCCACACTTCCAAAATCCTGGGAACATAAGTTGAGGATTCTTTTATTAATGCTAATGCTTCTCCTTGCCATTATTTTTGTTGTGGGAGGCTACCAGTTTGCTCGCTTCGGGTCTACTCAACACTCAGAAATAGCAGGACTTCCCATGCTAGCCATATACATCGCCTGGCCATTAGCTGGGTTAAGCTGGATAGTATTCCTGATAGAGCAAGTCTACCAGCATTTTCAACATTCACAAAAGTCATAGTATATGGGACCATTGGAAGTCGGCCTGATCCTCATAAGTGTATTTATCGTGTTAGTAGCTGTAAGAGTTCCGGTTTCATTTGCACTCGGACTAGCTACGATACCTATCTTTTTATTCCATGATCGCTTAACGATCATGCTGTTATTTACAGAAATGTTTAGTGCATACAACTCATTTCTCCTGCTTGCAGTCCCATTTTTTCTGTTGGCAGCAAACCTGATGAACCATTCAGGGATAACAGATAGACTTATCTATTTTGCACGTGCACTTGTGGGATTTTTACCCGGTGGGTTAGGTCATGTAAACATCACCGTCAGCATGCTATTTGCAGGTATTTCTGGATCTTCAACGGCAGACTCTGCGGGTATAGGAGCAATTATGATTCCTTCTATGAAAAAAGAAGGCTATGATACCTCACTATCTGTTGTTATTACAGCCTGCTCATCAGTGATGGGTGTCATTATTCCTCCCAGTGTACTGATGATTATATGGGGAGGAGTAATGTCTGTGTCTATCGGCGGTTTATTTCTGGCAGGGGTAATACCAGGGTTGGTAATTGGACTTTCCATGATGATAACGGTGTATGTATATGCTCAGCGTAGAAACTATCCCAGATATCCGCGGGTATCTCTTAAAGAATTCTGGAGAAGTCTGGTTAGCGCTTTGTTAGCACTCGTTACCCCCTTCATCATTGTAGGAGGGATAAGTGGAGGGTTTTTTACTCCTACAGAGGCATCGTTAGTAGCTGTTGTATACGCAATGTTTTTGGGAGGGATTATTTACAGAAATATTGACCGCAAATCTTTATGGAAGATCTTCTATGAATCAGCTCGATTTTCTGCTATTGCTTTATTCGCGGTAGGCACTGCCTCTGCCTTTGCTTTTTTGTTAGCTTTTTTCAAAGTGCCTGAGACACTTGTTGAACTTCTACAGCAATTGGAATGGGGATTTGTCGGAACAGGATTGATTATCGCAGGTGCGTTTTTAATGATAGGAATGTTTATAGATGCGATACCTGCTATTATTATTCTGGGTACAGTGTTATGGCCTATGGCTGAAACAGCGGGATTCCATCCCATACATTTTGCCATCATTGGTGTTGTTTCTTTAGCCTTTGGTCTGGTAACACCTCCTTATGGATTGTGCTTATTGATTAGTTGCTCACTAGGTGAAATCAGAGTAGTAGATGTATTGAGGGATTTGTTGATTATGCTCATACCCATGCTTATTGTATTGTTATTAATCGTTTTACTTCCAGATATGGTACTATGGCTCCCCTATTTATTAATGCCAGGACTCGCTTAGATTACTTACCCAAAATTTGTACATTATAGAAAAATACATCCCATGCTCACATTTAGAAGTCATATCTCACACTGTCTATTTGTCCTAGGTATATTTCTCCTTTCGATTAAGTTAGGCATAGGGCAACATTCAGGCTTTGCCTGGCCAGAAGGTAAGCAAATGGCAATGAGTCTTACGTTTGATGATGCGAGATACAGTCAGGTAGATACAGGAACCTCCATTTTGAATACCTATCAGGCAAAGGCAACCTTTTATGTCATTCCCGGTGCAGTTGCAGAGAGATTGGAGGGATGGAAAGCAGCTGTCGATTCAGGACATGAAATTGGTAATCACTCTTTAATTCATCCCTGTACTGGTAACTTTGCCTGGGCTCGAGATAAAGCACTTGAAACATACTCGTTAAAGGATATGCAAAGAGAGTTAATCACTGCCAATAAAAGAATTGATTCTTTATTAGGTATCGTTCCTACCCAGTTTGCCTATCCTTGTGGACAGAGCTTTGTGGGAAGAGGAACTCAGTTGAAAAGTTATGTCCCCTTGATTGCAAAATTATTCGAATCTGGACGAGGCTGGTTAGATGAAGGGGCTAATGATCCTACATTTTGTGATATGGCTCAATTGCTCGGTGTGGAAATGGATGGGAAAGAATTTGAAGAATTACTGCCTGCCATTGAGCAGGCGAGAGGGCAGGGTGCTTGGTTGGTCCTGGCAGGGCATGAGATGGGAGTAAAAGGCAGTCAAACGACGCGTTTGCATATGTTGGAAGAACTTATACAATACGCACAAAAACCAGAGAGTGCTATTTGGCTTGCCACTGTGGGAGAGATAGCTGCTTATATCCAGGATCAAAGAGAATAATTACAACATTAAAATATCCCAATACATAGTTTATTCGTATATCTCTTTTAAAACCCTTACTTGGTGTGATTTTTGAGATGAAAACACCATATATTCGAATTAATAAGTAAACGTCATATGAAGTATTCAAATCTGATAGTTGCATCTTTTTTTCTATACATCTCACTTTTCAACGTGATCCAGGCACAGGAAAAGCTACCAGAATTTCAATTCACGGATTTACAAGGCAATATATTTTCCTATGCACAACTACAAGCGGATCTTCCAACTATCGTTTTCTTTTTTGATCCCTATTGTGATCATTGTCAACAGCAGGCTACCTGGATCAAGGAAGCAAAAAATAAATTTGCAGAGATCCAGCAGGTATGGGTAACTACAGAATCGGCAGAGCCTGCCAAAGAATTTCAGGAAAAATATCTGGGCGATGGGTGGAATCATGCGTATATTTTACTGGACAAGCAATTTCTATTTGACGGGTATTTCGGATATAGTGAAATACCTAGTATTTATGTGTATAATAAGGATGGACAACGAGTAAAAGCATTTAATAAGGAAACACCTGCTGAAGTTTTGCTAAGATTTTTGTAATTTTGCTAACATGAGTCTGAAAGATATTATCGCACAAGATATTAAAACGGCTATGAAGGCCAAAGATCAAGCGTCTCTTAGAGCTTTGCGAGCCATAAAATCAGCTATTCTTTTAGCAGAAACTGCTGAAGGGAGAGAGACGGGAGATTTAAGCGAAGAGGAAGAGATCAAACTCCTTACCAAGCAGGCTAAGCAACGCAGGGATTCTATTGATCAATATACAAATAATAACAGAGAAGACTTGGCTCAGACCGAAAAGGAAGAGTTAGTCGTCATTGAACAATATTTACCTAAGCAATTGACCGAAGAAGAGCTAACTTCAGAGTTAAAGAAAATAATATCTCAAGTAGGAGCTTCTTCTATGAAAGATATGGGAAAAGTAATGGGTATGGCTTCCAAGGCATTAGCAGGCAGAGCGGATGGTAAAATTATCTCTGGTAAAGTGAAAGAATTGTTGGCATAACACTCTAGCGTACAATTGGATAAGAATACAATATTTTGAAGTATGGAGGGTCAATCTGTATTAAATCCTTTAGATATCATTATTGTCGCAGTGATCATCTTTGGGATGGTAAGAGGAGCTAAAAAAGGTATTTTCCAAATTACCTCAGGTATTGCTTCTGTTGTCATATCTATTCTCTTGGCATTGCGATTCTGGTATGTGGCTCAAAATATCTATCTGGATACCTTGAAACTACAGCTATCTAGTCAACTTATTCTTATCTTGAGTTTTGGTACAGTCTTCGTCATATCGTATATAGTCTTATCCAGGCTATTAGATTATTTAGATGAATTGGGTAAAAAAGTAAAAATTGATAATGCTTTAGGTGCCATATTAGGAGGAGGTATCGCTACACTGCTGCTGAGTGTAGTTTTTGTTATACTAAGTTATGCAAGTTTTCCTTCTGAAGCCAATGCGCGCGGGTCTATGCTTTATCCTCATGTCAAAAACTTTTCGCGACTAGCCTTAGGTGTGGGAGTAAAAGCCCTGTATGAGGCCAATCAGCAAGTAAATAAATATGGACTGACCAAACCTACGCCTAATGAGCCAGGTCCACAACCCACGGCTCCCGTTTCATCCAAACCTACTCCTGTAAGGTAGCAACACTTTTTCTCCTCTTGCGTTTTACAAATTATACGACATAAACACACAGTGTTGTTTTTGGGCGATATCGTAAATATATTTCAGGTTAATTATATCCAGATTATATTTTTCTGGACGCTTGCTTATTAAGCAGACTTTTAGTTTAATGACCTGTTGCTAATTACTGATGAATGATAATATGAACCTTACGCTTAACCATAAAAACGGCTTTAGATACGTGGAAGAGGGAGAGGGACCTGTGTTGTTAATTTTACATGGGCTATTTGGTGCATTGAGTAATTTCGAGTATGTAATAGATGCTTTTGCCTCTTCGTTCAAGGTCATTATTCCTGTCATCCCTTTATATGATAAAGATACTAGCGTAAGGCCTTCTGTAGAAGGACTTACAAATTTTGTAGAATCATTCATACAGTACAAAGGACTTACACAGTTTACATTGCTTGGAAACTCGCTGGGTGGGCATATTGCATTGATCTACACACTTCGGGATCCAGAGAAAGTTGAGACACTTGTTTTAACGGGGAGCTCAGGATTGTTTGAGTCTGGTATGGGAGCTGGGTTTCCCAGAAGAAGTTCTTATGGATTTGTACAAGAACGGGTTGCTTATACATTTTATTCCCCTAACACTGCAACGAAAGAATTAGTTGATGAAGTGTATGATATTGTAAATGACAATGTAAAAACCCTTAACCTTCTCAAAGTAGCCCGGTCTGCTCAAAGACATAATATGCGTGAAGATGTTGTTAATATTATCATACCCACATTACTCATTTGGGGGCTAAACGATAATATCACTCCTCCTAGGGTAGCTCATGAATTTGATAAACTTATTCCAAATACTGAGCTTACATTTATTGATAAGTGTGGTCATGCTCCAATGATGGAGCAACCTGAAATTTTTAATAACATTTTAAAGGGTTTTTTAGATAAACATATAAAAGTAGTAATATAATGATAGCTGGATCACTCATCTCTGATAAAGTCCCTTCTGTAAAATCTTCAGACAGTGCATGGAGTGTGCTGGGTTGGATGAGTGAATTCAAAATATATCAGCTTCCTATTGTCGATGATGGTCACTATATAGGAATGGTTTCCGAGGATGATATCCTGGATGCTTCTGATCTTATGAATACGATTGGTGATATCACCCCATCCAATTTAGAACGTGTTCACATACATGAGCAAAGTCATATATATGAGGTTATCAGCACCATGAACAATTTCCAGCTCGAAATCCTCCCTGTGTTATCAGAAGAGCAAGATTATATGGGAGTGATCACTCTTAGAGATATAGTAAGCCAATTAGGAACAATGTTTACACTCCATGAACCGGGGGGAATTATCATCCTGGAAATCCCCCAAAATGGTTATATGCTGTCCGAAATTGGCCGAATTACTGAATCAGAAAATGTCAAAGTATTAAGTTTATACATTACTCAATCCTCTAACTCACAATCCTACTACGCAACACTCAAGGTAAATGTCGAGGACCTCTCACGGTTGGTTGCAAGTTTTAATCGCTTCGAATATAACGTCATTAAAACATTTTTCCGCGCTGATCAGGTACAAAACTATCAAAGAAACCTTGACGCGCTCATGAATTATTTGGATATTTAATAGGTGGACAATAGAATAATCTTTATCACTTGCCGGGTATTCATCATATTCCTTATTGGAATTATGATCTCTTGTGGGCTCTACGGCCAACTGGATGATAAAGTTCGTGTGGAAACTATCATTGTTTCAGGTGCTAAAAAAACTAAACCGCAGGTCGTCCTACGAGAACTGACAATTGCTGAAAACGATACCATTTCTTTAGGAGAATTACCTGCGCTTCTGGAGAGAAATCAGCAAAATATTTTCAATCTGGGCCTTTTTAATGAAGTAGTATTAGAGCCGATCGTTCTTGACGATTACCTGCATTTGGTTATTCATGTAAAAGAACGTTGGTATATTTTTCCTTTTCCCAAAATCAAACCTGAGGAGAGAAATAGTTACGATTTAATTCAATCCATTAAAGAAGGAGATTTTCACAGGGTTTCGTACGGACTGGATCTGACATGGTATAACGTTACAGGACGCAATGAGACCCTGAGCTTCTACGGACAATTAGGATTCTCTAAAAGGTTCTCCATCAGGTATTCCAGACCCGCTATCTTTGGAATGAAATACACTGACTTACTAATGGGTTTCTCATATATCAATAAGAATGAGATTATTACAGGAACTGAAGGCAGTGAAAGTCGGTGGAGCAGAACAGATGTAGATCCATTGGAAACTTCACATAATATTCAGATTGGAATTAGAAAGCGACTGAATGTATATAAGAGCATTACTGCAGTACTAAATTATTCCTGGAGAAATTTTAATGATAGTTTATTGCTCTTCAACCAATCCTATTTACCGAATCGTGGCTTATCTACTCGTTATCCTTCACTTACTCTTTCATACGCTAATGACCAGCGCGATTATCATACTTATCCTCTCAATGGGTTAAAATATCAGGTCTTTTTGCGGTATGCAGGTCCTCCAGACCTTTCTTCGCATCAATTTCTCAAGGCGGGATTTACCTGGGCACAGTATCAACCGCTCTCCAATAGATGGAATTTTTCCTACGGATTTCAAAGTATTCTTACATTGGGGGAAAACCTCCCATATTTCGAGAAAAGTGCTATTGGTCTGGGAAGAAGAGACCTCCCGGGAATTAGTACTGAATTAAGGGGCTATGAAAGATTTGCAATCGATGGATCATTCGTTGGTATGGCAAAAGCAGAATTGAAATTTGCAATTATTCCTTATCAGTTCGTTCATGTCAAGCACATACCCATCAAGTGCTTTCAGGATATGCCTTTAGGAATGTACCTTACAGCATACGCTGATCTTGGATATGTGGGAGATGAAACTTCCAGCAATTTTGATACTTATCTCAAGAACCAAGCACTTATGGGATATGGATTCGGTCTCAACCTCATTGGTCTGTATGATATGCTGTTAAGGGTCGAATATTCGAGGAATCATTTAGGCCAGGGTGGATTCTTCTTTCATAGTAATATTCCTATCAAATAAAGTTTATTTATCCCTTATTTAGTATATTATTCAGGGCGAATGCACCAAATTTCATAAATAATTCATTATTAATTAGTTGTGATTAAAATATTTATACATTAAATCAATATAAGCTTCTGATTTCTAGCTATTAATGAATTTAATGCGATTGCCCTGTATACCATTGATAAGGAGGTTGTAAATGGTCATAATTTATCAGAAATTACTCTATAATTACTTTTCACTCTGAAACAGGTAGTCTCTTCATGAAGATTGCTATTTTTGGCAGATATACTGATAATACTGATAGAAGTGTTCTACATAGTTTTTTTAGATTTTTAATCTCAGAACGTCTTTCTTTCAAATTATACGAACCCTATTGTATTGAATTACAACAGCATCTTGATGGACATATAATTCCTGAGGGGATTGAGTTATTCAGAGACCGATCGGAGCTTAAAGATTGTACATTCATATACTGTTTTGGGGGAGATGGTACAATGCTGGAGGCAGTGAGATTGGTCAATGATTCAGGTATTCCTATACTTGGAGTGAATTTTGGGCGCTTAGGATACTTGACAAGTATTACACAACACGACCTAATTCCTGCTACGTTAAAAATCCTAAATGAGACGTACCACATTGATCAGCGTTCATTACTCCACGTCATCTCAGATCCGCCAGGTATTTTTCATCCAGACAATACTGGAATCAATGATTTAACAATCCATAAAAGTAAAAGCAATGAGATGATTACTGTGCACACTTATCTCAATGGCGAATTTCTTAATTCTTACAGAGGAGATGGATTAATCATTGCTACTCCGACGGGGTCTACTGCTTATAGTCTGTCTTGTGGAGGGCCCATTATCTTTCCCAACTCTGCTACCCTCGTAATCACCCCTGTAGCACCCCATTCTCTCACCGTCAGACCTGTAGTAATCCCAGATGATTGGGTAATATCCCTGGAAATTGTTTCTCGATCTGGTGAAGCAATGATTGCTTTGGATACACGTACTGAAGTAGTTACCTCTTTTACTGCTCTCGCGATTAGAAAAGCGAATTTTCAGGTGAAATTGCTTAGAGTATTTGCAAGTAAGCATATTGATAACCTACGAAAAAGACTCATGTGGGGAAGTGATAATAGAAATGGGAAATAATTCTTAAGGGGATTAATCATTACATGTTATTATTTTGGCGCAAATTTTGCGTAATTTACCCAAATATCTTGTCACCATAAAAATATCATTGCCTATAGAAGCATATCGACCTTACAAAAACTAACAACTGATGAGAAGTACGTGTTTGAGTGCAGTAGTGTTAAGTATGATCTTACTCCCTGGGATGCTATCTGCCCAATATAATGACTCCTATATTAGAGTAGGTGTTTCGGTCGGTGCAATGAATTATTTAGGTGATCTCGCTAGTAGTAACCCCTATGAAACCTCCCATCCTGGGTTGGGGTTTTACGCAAGCTATAAGTTGAATCCCATGTTTTCCGTAAGAGGCACTGCACTATTTGGAAGGATTAGTGGAGATGATGCTAAGGCAGATGATCCGGAAAGGATTGCCAGGAACCTTAGCTTTAGGTCCAATATACAAGAGTTTAGCCTACAATTAGTAGGGGATTTCATATTTACCCCCAGAGGATACACTTCAAGACCCTGGATAACGCCATATGCTTATATTGGGTTATCTGTATTTAAATTTAATCCAGAAGCACCTAATGGTGCCACATGGGTAGAACTTCAACCCTTAGGAACGGAAGGGCAGTATATACGTGACCAGGAGGAGGATTATCCCGAACCTTATAAGCTTACTCAGATAGCGATACCGCTAGGCGCTGGATTACGCTTTCGAGTGGTCAGGGACCTCGATATTGAATTTGAAGTTGGACTTCGGAAGACCTTTACGGATTATTTAGATGATGTAAGTAGCTATTATCCTAATCTCAGAGATCTTAACAGGCAAAATCCTACCGCTGCCAATTTTTCAGATAGGTCGAATCCCAACACTTTTCCAGATGGACGCATTGATATGCCGAGAGGAGATCGATCTCAAGATGATTGGTATATGTTTACCAGTATATCACTGAGCTATATTCTTAGCTGGGTAAATTGTCCGCAAAACAAAAGATAATCCCAGTAGGAATACTATCTGTTTGTTGCTAATAATTCCACTTTTTCTAGAGAAGCAAATAATTGCTCAAAACCCTCAATTTCGAAGTATTGAGTTTGTATTTCGCTTGTAGTAAACTCCTGGTCCATAATAGTAATGATATCATAAGGGTAGATATTGATCTCATCGTGAAATACATGGTTCGTCTCACCATAAGACGATAAGATGCCAGCCCCGTAGATGAAGTTTTCTTTACTGTGAGTATTGACCAGCCCAAACTCGATTGTAAACCAGTATAGTCGTTGTAACTGCCTAATAATTAGAGGGTTATTGCGATATTTAATGCCTAATTCTCCTACTTTTTGTACATAATCGGCATAATTTTCGTCCATGAAAAGAGGGATATGTCCAAAAATATCGTGAAACATATCCGGTTCTTCAAGATAGTCGAGTTGTTCTGGATTTCGAAGCCAAGTAGAAGAACAAAATTTTCTCTTTGCAAGTAATTCAAAGAATTCAACCACCGGAATTAGTCCCGGAACTACAATAATTGACCAGTTATGAGTCGCACGCAATATCTCATTGAGTTCATCAAATTTTGGAATAGCGTCTGCATATAGCGCAGAGTGCAATTTTTCCAGGCAATCTAAATACTCTTGGCAGGCTTTGTCAGTTAGATTTTGGACTTGTCGTTCAAATAGTGTTCTCCAAACTCGTTGGTCTTCCTTTGTGTACCTTTGATATTCTTGTCTCATCGTAACAATTTTACTATATATGGTATTAGAGGCATCTTGTTAGATTTTGTAATAACAATATATGAATTATTGTTTTACTAACTAAATAGCTCTAAGTATACGTCATATAAGTATCAAATTGTTACCTCAATGTTTATAACAATTGAAATTGTATGGTGAGTGCTTTATAAACGGGAACAGTGTTTTTACCTATTTTGCCAGGATTCCATTTGGGCATCTGGGATATCAACCTGATTGCTTCTTCGTCACAACCAAAGCCAATCCCTTTTATCACTTCAGGTTTAGCAATACTTCCATCAGATTCAATGACAAAACGAACCTGTACACTGCCCTCTATCCGGTTGTTTCTCGCTTCTGTGGGATATTGTAATTGAGCTTGCAGATATCTGGCCAATGCATCTTGTCCTCCAGGAAAATCTGGCATTTGATCCGCTAAAAAGAAAGGCCCAGAACGTCCGATGCTCTCACCACTTCCAGCTTTTGCCTTTTTCAACATATCATCAATCTTGGAAAATCGATTGACATCCCCAACAGATCTAAGCGTATCATTGGAAATCCCATGTCTGGACTCTACGACGATATGTTTACCAGAATTAATAAGAAGTTCTTTTACAGCTTGAGGATGAAATTGGTCGGCAGTTATCCTAATATAACCATCATCGGAATATTGAATGGCATTTGGACTTACACCAACGCCTGAAGCCTCGTTGTACCAGGAATAACCGAATATAACTCCAGACAACACCAATGAAGCGACCAAAGAATAGCGTCTTACCTTGCGTTGTATTTTTTCTTTCTCCTCAATTTCAAGGATATAATCATAAAGTTCGGTGGCCTTGTAATCGAAATCTGACATGCTAAATATTAAACTTCTGACGGAACTCTTTGTACACTTTAGTACCTATTAATCTTCCCCACATATTATGGATTTGTTTCTCCATTTCTTCTTTAGAACAATCTTTAGAGGTAAAACCAATGAACATTAACTCTATTTCTTTTGTAAATCCCCACTTTTTCTTGGGAAGTACTATGATATTATCCTCGTTCAGGCTACAATGGCTAACCTGTAAATCGTTCACTTCTTTTAGAACTTGGAATATAAATTTGAGATCACTACTATTCAGGTCTTCAAACCTTATTTTGTTATATAACCCAATTTTTTTTATGTACTCCTTTAAGGTTATTCGTTCTAAATGTTCTCTGGCATAAAACTTCCCATCTTTTGCAGTTGTAATATCACTCAATTCCCCGTAATATTTTAATTCTTTGTTGTATAACTTCATAAATCGTTCGTAGACCTCCGGTTTTCTTGCGTTTTCAGTCGATATTACCCTCAACACTTTCATGGTCTTTTCCTTTGATGAATATGCTTTTTTAGTTTGGAACTCATTATCTGGCAGAACACCCTTAATGTTGAATAGTTGGTTGATAAATTTTAGTTCATGTTCCTTAACTATCACAGAATCTTTTGTCCTGATGATCCCCCTCTCAGTTGTAGCAGGAAGATTTGAAATAGTACTTTGGTAAACGGCATGATCATTAGATACAGCATTGGGAGTGAGCTTTGCAATTTTTAAAGCTTCTTCTATGTTCCAGACTATTACTTCACGGGGTAAGCCTAATTCTTTTCCTTTTTCAACATAAATAGCTACATATTCTTCTTTCTTTTCTGGAATTTTGCACATACTCCGAATCTCATTCATCAATGAATCTTTTGCTGCCTGAGTTTCTATTGCTCTCCTTCGTTGTCGCTCTTCTTCTTGTTTCTTCCTTTGCAATTCTTCTTCCATCTTCTTTAGAATCTCCATACCCTTGGTATGCAACCCTTTAATTATAATGAAAAAAGGATTTTCTTTTACGAGTCCCTCTGTGGGAATTACTTTTTCTCCTAGTGAAAGATCCTGTTGAAGATATGACTGCATGATCTTATTATCGGCTAAAGCTCCTAGCAACAATACCTGTTGTATTCCCAGGGAATCGACTTTTTCTCTACTGAGAAAAGGACGAAGTTGAATTCGGTTTTTGATGAGCAGTTCATTAAATTCATCAGAGCTCATACTTACTTCAGCTGTAATTTTTACCTCGGAACCATTTTTTACGACTGAAAATGGAGTATGGCTTGAGAAGGATTGAATTTGCTGATATAATTCAGACTTATCTGTTTCATTGAGAATCAAGCCAGCACTATTGAATTTGGATATCAATTCATTTAATATATGCTGATACCCTTGTTCAAAACTAAGTTCTTTAAAAGCCATAACTTCTTTATAGTCAAGCTTTTTAAGCTTTCCATTCAGTTGATTAAACGAGATAGTAATATAATCATCCAATGCATTTACTACAGCATATGGTGCATGAGTATCTGAGGGCTCTTCTTTCAATCCATTGACAAACGCCTCTTCCAGTGTATCTACATAAAAAAGTTCCAGCGCCGATGCTTGATCTTTAAGGACCTCTTGAATGTTATGTTGCCAATCCTCTTCCCCTTCTTCTATAATGGATTCTTTCACGATCCCGACTGCTACAGGAATTGTGTCTGGAACTTTCAATTTATTTCTTCTAAATAAATCTTGATAGGATTGGATAATATTAGGTAACTCTGAATGTAGGATATTCATACCTTCTCTTGCTCCCAGGTATAAATGCTTACTATTTCGTTTGGTGAGCAGCTCTGGTTTTTTAGCAACTGTCCCAACAATAAATTTTTTCTTAGTAAATATCAAACAAAGCATAAGCTATTTGTTAGTATGCTGTAAGTGAATTGGTACAACTAATTAAATGATCTTTTGGAAACTAATCTTACCAGATCAAGCGTATTTACCTGTTGTCATTAATTCTTATTCCAAATCAACGACAAATTAACAACGAACTGATTAATAATTTATTTCGCGAAATGAATCCAAGTCTTTGTATGGTTTATTCCTCGCAATGCCCCAAATTGTAAGAAATATAAACAACGTTTTTTGCTTTACAAATAATTACTAAAAAGGATATGGAATTTCTAATTGAACTTACTACAGGTATTATATTCGAATGTAAAAATACTAAAGGTACTGCGCTCGTAAATCAGTTTTTAAATACACTTTTTCCCAATAATTTCAATAGATCAAAGGACACAAATTTGTCAAAGCTTTGCAATAGCATCTTATAATACTTGTTAGATTATCGATAAAAAAGAATAAAAAATATCCGTACGACAAAAATGTTATTGACATTATTTATCCTACACAGCAAGTATTTAGGTAGAAGAAATATTTAATAGTCGTTTGCTATTTTGTTCTGAATGTTACAGGGAGCGTGTAAGACATTGCTTCGGGAGCGCCATCATTTGTCCCTGGATTCCATGAAGGCATATTTGTGACTAACCTAAGTGCCTCTTCATCGCATCCATATCCCAGGCTTTTGAACACTGTAGGCTTCTCAACTTGCCCCGAAGTGTTAATCATAAAACTAATATAAACAACACCTTCTATCTGATTATTCAGTGCCTCTTTAGGGTATCTCATGTTGTCTTTCATATATTGAGTTAAAGCCCTGAGTCCTCCGGGGAATCCCGGGAGCTTGCGCCCCACTTTTTTGACATCTGTCTCGTTTTCAGGTTGTGTTTCTTCTGGCTGGGTAATCAATTTGGACTCCTCTTGCTGTTCAGAAACTTCAGGGACCTGTTGTATCACTGTTTCCTCTAGCTCAGAACTTCTGGAAACCTCTTGATCATCCGCTGATGTTGAACTAGATGCTTTTGAGGGATCAGGGTCACCATCATCTATATATACTTCTACCTCGTCTGTTTTGATATTCAAAACTTGAATGGGGTCGCTCATTTCTTCATCCTCGAATTCCTCCTCATCACCAGAAGATAAATCCACAAGTGGATCTAATTTGCTACTTACATAAGCTGAATTAGCATTGTGAGAGGTAGAAATTTCATCAACTGCTAGATGTGGAGAGAAAAATAGTGCTTTGTAAGTTTCAGAGTTTGTGATGGTATCTATGCGCTTCCCATCTGGGTGTATAACTAGTATCGGAGAATCATCTCTTTGAAACATGCTCTCAACTACTTCAAAACTCACAGATCCCAATATTACCTTTCGATAATTACCCTGTATGGCTCTACGATTTGTGTATAAAACAATAAGTATCAGAATTCCAACGGAACCTATCATCAAATATTTACGTCTTTTCTGACGCATTCTGTAGCGATGTATCTCAAGATAAGCTGGCGCAGTACTCAATTCATATCCAATTTTTGACATGATCGTATAACTTCTTTCATTATTAACCCCTATTTTTACTTTTACTAAGAATGAAAATAAACAAATTTAATATGTAAGGATTGATAGAAGATAAGAACGGTAATAAATCTTACTTGAACAGTCATTTCGATTGAAAATGCGTAATTTATTAATTTTAAATATGTCAATTTTGTGTACAAATCTGATGCCAGAAGGATTATTGGTAGATGTAGCATTCAAACCATGTTTAGTGTCGGGCAGTTAATCAGTTGTCGATAATGATATCAAATTTCCCATTTTTGTGTGTATGAAAATCATCATAAAAACTAAAGTAAGCGGTCATTACAAGGACGTTATTGAGAAGTTTGATCGCAAGTTGTTCGAAAGGCTAACTCCTCCAGGTGCTCAAGTAAAGCTCGTAAGATTTGATGGATCACAAAAAGGGGATATTGTCCACTTACAGTTAAAACTGTTTGGTTTCATAGAGCAAGATTGGATCAGTGAGATTATTGAAGCTAATGTAGATGAAAGCGATGCTTATTTTATAGATCGTGGACAAAAACTTCCTTTTTTTCTGACAAAGTGGAAACATCGACATGTCGTAAAACATTTGGGTCAGAACAGCGAGATTGTGGACGATATATACTTCCGGACGCCAACCATACTTACAGATATATTATTATATCCAGTCCTCTATCTTCAGTTTGTTTATCGCAAACCCATATATCAACGGTATTTTGGGAAAGTTACCTAAATATGTGTTGACTGAGTCCACATTTGTTCTCATATCATGTCTTTTCTCATTATTGGGATTGTAGTTTTTTGTTTAAATTGTTATGCATGAATGTATGGGTAAGGATGGTAGTATTGTTAATTACAATAACTACCTGTAACGCACAAGAATACAGCATGGATTCTGTTCGGAAAATATATGTGAATGTTCCGGATAGTGTAAAAGCGCCCACCATCGCAGATATCGCTCAAAACCTCTATACTCAAGAAAATGCAACTGGCAGTCAAAAAGATTCTGCACTGGTGTTAGCAATGAAAGCCGAAAAATTTGCTATTGCGTACCAGGATACCTCCTCACTCATTCAAAGTAGGTCTCTCTTTGTTTATCACTATAGAGAGACAGGTCAGAAAAGTAAACTCGATTCATTACTCAAAATTTATCAACCGCTTAGAGCCGCAGCAGGGTATCAGATAGACGATAAATATGATAGTTGGAATGACTTGGATGGATATAGATATACAACCCTATACAACACTCTATATATCCTGGAAGATCCAGGGGGAAATTTAAGGATACACCAGGTAACAGACTCTTCTATGAGAGATGCTTTTGAGCGGAATCAGTCTTCCTCTATAGATTTGGGGGTCTCGGATAAAGTCCTATGGATTAGATTGAAACTCAAGGGGCACACTGAAAAAGATGGTAACTACTTATTCATGGTAGGAACTAACTCCTATACATGGAAAGATATTAAAGTATATACTCCCAACGATTCAGGTTCATATGATATTCAAATAACAGGTAGCGGGCTCAAACCCGAAGAAAAAAGTGTAGAAGACTGGAGGAGTTTTTTTCGTGTAGATCTCACATCAAATGAAAACAAGGAAATTTATGTAAGACTCCAAGACGCAAATAATATTACTGTCCCTCCAGAAGTATTTATTTTCCACATGGATGAAGAGTATCTACAAGAGAACCAGAAGAAAGCTTACCACAATCGTGGGATATTTTTGGGCATACTTTGGGTACAAGGTATTTATTTTTTGTTATTATTCTTTTCTGTCAGGGACCGAGCATATCTGTTCTATGTGATTTATATTTTAGGGCTGATCTTGGTCGTCTCAAATGCTTCTTATTATCATGCTTTATTCCCTAGACATGGAGAATACAAGTTGCTGGTGTATTTCATTGCCTTGTGGATTGCCTCGTACGGGATGATCCGGTTTTCAGAGACCTATCTCAATTTCAGCGAAATATTTCCCATAGCTCAAAAGTTTCTACTCACCTACAAAATAGTGTTTACGCTGGCAGCTTTTTTTATCCTCTCGCTAATATTACTGGAATATAAGTTGGCTCAGTATTTTACGCATGAGCCCTTAATGGATATAATTAATATATCCGCGAATACTTTTATTTTACTGATATCGCTAGGCTTATTATTAACCCTCATACTAGCTTTCTTTGTACATCAGAGAGGTTTTATTCCCGCACGGTACTTTTTGATAGCCAATGGATTTCTAATTTTAGGGGTAGGAATTCCCTTTGGGATGGCTGCATT
>CAZZEC010000078.1:0-27737 GCA_964652565.1 uncultured Bacteroidia bacterium | reverse complement strand
CCATCGGGAGTCATCAAAGGGTTGTAAACTTAACGTGTAAAAGTAGTATTACTTACCCCATCAAATTGGCACTGGTCTACAATTCTACCAATTGTTTACCCTCAATTTATAAATAAACTAGTTTTCATAAATTTCTTCTCAACGATGCCATTATTTTGTTAAGTAATAATTAAATTCCAATGTGAAGTGTAATCCATCTTGAGATTTTTTCTACCATTCAATAACACAAGTGAGAAACATTATGCAAATAGGCCAAATTAAAGAAACGTGTTTGTATATCCATGACCTGGATCAGGCATATCAATTTTACCATGAAATCATGAAATTTCCCCTTATAAGCAGAGTAGAAGGAAGACATGTTTTCTTTCGGGTAGGCAAATCTGTACTGCTTTGCTTTATATCATCTGCAACTCGTAACGAAACCCAATTGCCTCCTCATTACGCTGAAGGGAAGCAACATATTGCTTTTGAATGCAATAAAGTGGAATATGAAGAATGGAAGAGACATCTTATTATGCACAATGTTGCTATTATTGCTGAAACAGAATGGCCAGGAGGATATGAATCCTTTTACTTCCATGACCCAGAAGGTCATGTCCTTGAAATTGTCCAGGAGGGTATGTGGGGGTGAAGGTTGGATGATAGACAGTAGACCACAGCCGATGGACCATAGACCCTAGACCACGGATATATATGTATTCTTTTCTTATAAGGGTGGCTGTATATTTCTAAATACCAATAGATTTGCATTATTCCTCGCGACTAACATCACCTTAGGAGATACTCCAGGAACGAACCATGCATCACGTACCTCTCCTTCAACATATATCCCCGAGTATTCAGGATCTACATATTCGAAACTTTGATTTCCCAGCCCTCTTAACAAGATACCTCTACTCGCATCCTGTCTTCCAACTTCGGGCTTTAATCCGTAAAAATTACCTCCTAGCCAGATATCTTCTACCCCGTCCTGATCCATGTCTTCCACTTCGATTCCGTATGCAGGAGATACCTGAGACTCCATAGGTAGGGGTTTAAGCGTAAAAACTCCCTGATTGTTCCACATAATGCTATGTCGAAGGTTATTAACTTCATAAGGAATAGAAGTTTGCCTTACTTCTGGTGGAAAGAGGGTTTCATATGTCTGATTGGCATATTCGCCAAAAGTGAGAATAGATTTCTTCAAATTTGGTAATTGTTGTGTGAGGTCGGGTTTGGTGGGAAAAGGAAAGGCTTGATTTTCAAGGGGTGGATACCAGTTAACAATAAATTCAGTTTTACCGTTTCCATCAAAATCATTGACAAACATAGTTAAGGGTCTGTTTACAGAAGCTTTGAATTTGCTATTGAGTCCCCAATTTCCCAATACAAAATCTATATCACCATCCTGGTCCAGGTCAGCCGGTTCTATTCTATTCCACCATCCACTACTTCCAGGAAGCGTCTGAGACCTAAAAGTACCGGATTCATTCACAAACACGGTAACAGGCATCCAATCCCCTACGACAATCAAATCCTGGTCGGTATCGCCATCCACATCTGCCCAGGAGGCATCTGTTACCATCCCCAATCCATTGATTTCCTGCGGAGTAACCTCTACCCATTTTCCAGATTCATTAGCAAAGAGGAAACTTCGGGGTGTCAAACCATAATTTCCCGGAACTGCTCTTCCTCCTAAAAACAGATCAATGTCTCCATCCTGATCATAATCTGCTGTTTCTATGCAGGAAAAATTCCCCAATGCCTGTGGGATATTACTGTTATCTAATCTGAAATTGCCATTGCCATCGTTGTGAAAATAGCGAAGAATGAAATATTTATTTCCTTTTTGATATTCATTACCCCCTGCCCCTATCATTAAGTCCAGATCACCATCACCATCAGCATCAAAAAGTGCCCCGCAAGTACTTTCAAAAGATCGGGTTGCACTGATATCGGGATTATTCTTTCGGGAAAAAGAACCATCACTCTGCTGTACATATAATTTATCCTCATCATTGGAAGCGCCTAGTAAGATAAAATCTTCCCGTTCATCTCCATTTACATCCCCATGAACGATCCTGGGACTTTCCGTTGAGAGCATCTTAAGCAGAAGATTTTCATGGTCAAAATCATTGTACACATTCTCCGTATGTCTTGCTCCTCCACGTATCCATTGTTCAGATACCTCCTGATACATGGGCTCAGAATTCTGAGATTCCATTTCTGTAATAGAAGCATCTGTATATGTTAAGGTCAATGTCTGATTTGCTACTACATTGTTTATAACCTGTTGCTTCTTATCTGGCCAAATGACCTCTAAGCGATTGACAATAGAATCTTTCCCCAACCCAAATAAAATACTGGGCTCAATACTACTTTGAAATCCGCGAGAATTAAAATTTTGGAGGTACTGTGTTTGCTCATTAACTGTAACTTTCACCATAGCCCCTACCCCAAATGGATTGTTCTTATAACCCTCAAATACGATTTTAAGATAGTGATTATCCATGCGTTCATTGGCCTCGTTTTTATAGATAAAACAGGGCATATTCACATTATTCACTACTAAATCCATGTCACCGTCATTATCCAGATCTCCATATGCAGAACCATTACTAAAAGAGGGCTGATCCAGGCCCAGGCGTTGAGTTTCATTGCTAAAATTCAGGTCTCCATTATTTTGAAAGGCAAAATTCACCAGCGGATTGGAAGGCATCCTGGAGATGAGATTCTGATAATTGGTCTCTCCTTCACTTGTACTCACCGTAACAATGTTATTTTCCTGCAAGAAGTCCCTGAAATCCATAGACATGATATCTTTAGTAATGCCATTGCTCACGAAGATGTCTTTCCATCCATCATTTTCGAAATCAAAAATCAATGCTCCCCAGCTCCAATCGGTAGCTGCAACCTGAGACATCATACCCACTTCACTGAAATTCCCATTCCCATCATTCAGATGAAGGCAGTTTTGGGCAATCTGGTAGTGATAGTTGGCTCGATATTTCATGTCCTCTAAATGAAAGGGATCAAAAGCACTCATCGCTTTTAACCGGAAATTATCTGCTGCCAGCATGTCCGTAGAAAAGATCTCTGGGTGACCATCATTATTGATATCTGCAATATCTCCTCCCATGCTGGATATGGAGCAGAAACTAATTCTATCTGCTAATTCTTCAGAAAACGTTCCATCTCCTTTATTTAGATATAAATAATCTCTTTCCCAGAAATCATTACTCACATATATATCAGGTAGGTAATCTCCATTGACATCGCCGATAGCCGCTCCCAATCCAAACCCGATTTCGCTACTGTAAATACCCGCACTTAACGTTACATCTGTAAATGTCTCCCCATCATTCCTGTATAACTTGTCCCCCCCTAATTCATCAGGTTTGTCTCTCATACTTTTGTACAATTCGATCTTGCCAGGTTCTTTGAAACTATTATTGAGTAAGTAACAGTCTAAGTCCCCATCTCCATCGTAATCAAAAAAGGAGGCCTGTGTGGAATATCCTGCATTATCTAAGCCATATGCCTGTGCTTGTTCAGAAAATGTTCCATCTCCGTTATTCATAAACAGTTCATTCTCCTTTCCCTCTCCTGACACATCACCGGAATTACACACATATATATCCAGATATCCATCTCCATTGATATCTGCCATACTTGCACCTGTACTCCAAGCCTTAGCACCCGCCACACCCGCGCGGTCCGTAACATCTTCAAACTGAAAATTGCCTGTATTGATGAATAAACGATTGGGAAGTTGGTTAGCCGTAAAATATAAATCAGGCAGTCCATCATTATTCACATCTCCTATCGCTACGCCCCCACCGTTGTAAAAATTCCTATAGGTAAGAATGTTGAATGTAGGTTGGTCTATAACTTCATTTGAAAAATTGACACCTGTGGTGGTAGAGTCCAGTAGTTGAAAGAACGTGTGGGAAGTAGTGGTTTGATTAATAATTTTCTGCGAGTCAGATGATTTCTCATCACAACCTAATAACCCTATGATGACAAAAATAATATAAAGTGTTATGATCCTTTTCAGCATAATAATATCCTTTTACCTATAGCTAGCTGTGGTTATTAATTCACTTAATTTACTTCAATAAGTGCGGAATTAATTCCGCACTTATTGATTAACCACAATTTAAGATAATTAATTTGAACGTTTCACCGAAAAATTCTTCTCTACAGGAGAAATACAGCTCATTTTATTGAACGGAAGATCCCGTTTCCTTCAGATCCCATATAAGCACCCCATACAACGGGTTTACGGATTTTGATAGAAGTCGATATTCGTTTTACTGTCATTCCTCTAAAGCGGTCCATCTCTCGAGCGTGAAAATATTGAGGATATACAATATCCAGGTATCCATCATTGTCCAATTCTCCAATCCAGGGTGTTGAAAAAAAGTTTTTAAATCCTGAGGTTCGATCAATGATGCCTGTAGAAGGATGTTGAAAATCCATATACATCAAGGCATTGGTAATGTCTATTTTGATTGAATCTGAAGCATCAGCGGTTAAATTACAATCGTATTCATTTACACTTACAATGGCTTCATCCAGACCGTCTCTATCCAGGTCATACACTACAGGGGATGATAAAGAAAAACATCCTAAAGAATCTTGATGAACAATACTGCCATCTTTTCCATTGATCAATACCTGATGTGCTTTGTGATAGTTGGGCCATACACCTTCACTCATAATTGCCAATATATCTGGTATTTTTTTATTGGAAAAGTACCCTACTCCTAAACTATTACTGGATTCCTTTCCATAGAATGTACGTTCCCAGATAGGATCATATGATAATCCATCTAGGGCAGTAACTTTGCTGGCATGGGAGACAGAAATGATATCATTGACCCCATCTCCATTCACATCTGCTAATGATGGAGGTGCAATAAAGCCATGTCCTTTTTCAGATAACAATACCCTGGAGGTATATAACTTCTTCTGCATTAAATCCTTCAGTGTAGTAAGGTACAAAGTCCCAGATATAGTTTCTCCCCCTGTCCCGAATAATATGTTCAATTCTTGAGATTGCTCATCTTCGAAACACACGGGAGACATATAAGACTCTTTACCGTCTGGCATGGTATCAGCGGCGAGAACACTTCCATCTAATATATTGAATATCATCAATACGCCCGGGTATCTATTATTGGTAGAATCGGGCTTAGCGACCCAGTTCCCTCCATTAGCAGTAAGCAATTCTGGTACATCATCTCCATTTTGATCGGGAATTAATACCCCGTTATAAAAATTGTATCTGGCGTATTGTAAAATGGGATCATTTTCAAACTGATAAGAATAACTCCAAATAACTTGCCCATTTCTTCCATTTAATGCTTTAAACTCACGCTCTCTACCTCCAATGATTACATCTGGTACCGTATCTCCAGTAATATCATAAAAAGTAGCAGATCCTACCATTTGGGTTTGAGCTTCCTGTTTCCACAGCATCTCACCTGTCTTGCCATCTAAGGCAATAATTCCATGGTCTGAATGATCAATCTCGCCTTGTCCCGCTCCCATGACAATATCTTTTACCCCATCTTGGTTTAGATCTACAGCTCTGGGAGATGATTGAGAACCAATCATATAGATGTTCTCACTCCAAACCAGTTCCGTTTCCTTTTGCTCGCAGGATGTAAATAACGAGGATATGAGTAAGAAGAAACTTATAATTCTCAGCTTCGCGTGTATCATAGTATCTATTAACTTCTCAGTGCTTACAAAATGATTGTAACTACAATACTACAAAAACCTGGAAAAAGAATTATCGTTCAACGTTACCAGCTTAATACTACTTAACAAAAAATATAAATTTATTCATTTTTAAGCGTCTCCGCAGGATTCAGCTGAGATGCCTTGAGTGCAAAAAATCCCGTAGTACTCAGCGTCAGGATAGCGATAACGATAAATCCTGCGATAAACAGCAAATAGTTGATTGACGTATGATAAGTGAAACTCTCCAACCAGTTTTTCATTAAAAACCAGGTAAGGGCAAAAGCCGGTAAGGTAGCAATAGCAACTAATATGAGATAATCTTTAGTCATAAGCCTCAAAATATCCAATGTTTCGGCTCCCATGACTTTTCTGACACTAATCTCTTTGGTTCTCAGTACAGTTGTATAGGCAGCTAACCCCAATAAACCCAGACAGGCAATAAAGATGGTGATACTTGAGAAAATTAGAAAAATGATCCCACGCTTTTCATCTTCTGCATATTGAGATTGAAATTCATCATTGATAAAATAATACTCAAAGGGAGTGGTAGGAAAAACTTCAGCCCAATCCTGTTCTATTTGATTCAAGGTTTGGCTCACGTTATCTGTACTTACCTTGACCAGACCAATCCGATTATCAAATCTAGGGACGATAACAAGGGGATCTATGGGATTGTACAGTGAATTGTGATGATAATTTTGAATTACGCCTATCACTTTCATATAAGGAATGGTATCCCCATCAGTAGGAGCTCCTCCAAATCGTATTTTTTTCCCCAAGGGATCTTGCCAACCCATCCTTTTTACCATTGCCTCATTTGCCAAAACTGCCAACGTAGAATCCGTAGCATATTCTCTGGAAAATGTTCTTCCTTCAGTAAGATCAATCCCCATGGTTTCTAAATATTCGAAATCTGCCGTGTAAAAATCAACGCCTCTCTCATCTATGGAACCATCTGAAAGCTCAACAGCCATCACATTTTTGGGATACCCCCTACCGGGAACGCTGGAGGAAGTAGCTGCTTGCAACACATTGGGATGACGTAAAAAAGATTCCCTTAATACAGGCCACTTTTCTCTTTGTTCACCAAACGTGAAAGGTATCGCGAGCACTTGTTCCTGATCAAATCCCAAATCCCGTGTCTTCACATAGCGGAGTTGATCATAGATGATTCCCGTTCCTATCAATAAGAATAATGAAACAATAAATTGAATGATAACTAGCGTTTTTCTTAGAGGGTTTCTCGTAGAGCCTTTGGCGTACTTGCCCTTCAATACTGAGATAGGCTCAAAGCCGGAGAGGAAAAAAGCGGGATAAGCTCCACCCAGAATCCCCACAAAAGCAATGACGAGGATTAGTGTTAAAACAAAGCCTGGAGCAAGTAACATGCCTGCATCTAATTGTAGTCCTAAGAGCTTATTGAATAATGGGATGAGTAATCTTATAATAATAAGACTAAACAGCAAAGAAGAAATGGTAAATACCAAAGACTCAGATAAAAACTGCCGGATCAATTGTGAGCGAAGTGATCCCAGGACCTTTCTTATTCCTACTTCCAGGGCTCTCTGCGATGCACGTGCTGTAGAAAGGTTAATGAAATTGATACTTGCTATGATGAGCATAAATAGGCCTATAGCTGAAAATATATAAATATAGGACATATTTCCCGTTGGCTGAGGCTCTCCCTCATAATCAGAATATAAGTGAATCTGCTGAATACCAATAAGATCGTACTTTATTTCAATATTTAATGGATCAAAAATGGGAGCAACATAATCTTCTATCACCTGTTGAAGCTTCTGCTCAAATGCCAAAGGATCGATTCCCTCTTTGAGAAGTACATAGGAAAATATGCTGAACCCACCCCAATTGGTATTATTAAATTCCGGGCGACTGTTGGCAGACATCATAGCACTTGCAATGATATGTGATCTATTGGGCATATCCTTAAAGACCCCTGTCACCTGATAAGTCTCATTACCATCTACTTCCAGTTGTTTACCTATAGCTTCTCCAATATTGCCAAATAGTTTCTCCGCAATACTTTGTGATAACATGATGGATTGTGGAGCCTTCAATGCAGTTTGCGGATCTCCTTCCAGTATCTCAAAAGAAAAGATATTAAATACTGTACTATCTACATAATAGAAGTCCTCCTCAACGAAATTATCATTCTCTATTTTAATGTTAGTAGTTCCATTTTGAATAAATCGCACGTATTCCTCCACCTCGCCATATTCCGCTTTCAACGTCTTGGCTAAGGGGTATTGTGTAACAGCCCATTTAAACGCATTATCTGGTTCTCGTATGTCTGATGAAATCCTATAGATTCTTTCTTTTTTTTCATGAAAAGAATCGTAGGTCATTTCGTATCTGACATATAGAAAAATCAGCAAAAAAGCCGATATACCTATAGTCAGTCCTAGTATATTGAGGATGGTGTAACCCGGTCTTTTCCGAAAATAGCGAAAAGCTGTGGTAAGATAATTTCGTAGCATATGGATGATATTTCTATGCAGCTTACGAAAAATAATAAAATTTACGAAATCATTCGTAGTTTATTTTGCCCATTTGGCAGAATGTGTTAGAGACTCGTGGCAGCGAGTCCCCCTCGTGGCAGCGAGTTCGATAAAAAAAGCCAGCACATGATCTGTGCTGGCTCATTATTTATTCAATTTGAAAATTGATACTCAAAAAGAATGGGGATCATTAATTCACGTCCCACCACACTCGAGTCATTACATCATCGGGAAGCGTACCACCTGCTTGTAAATTTTCTTCATTATTAACCAACTCATTGGTATTGTAGCGGACACGACGGAAGATCTGACCTCCTGATTCATTACCTGGGAAGTTTACAGGAGTAAGCTCAGGAAAACCTGTTCTTCTCCAGTTACTGTAGGCTTCATACCACTGCATGAAGTTAGCTGCCCAGCTTTGCTCACCAATCATTCTTTCTGATCCATCAAAAGGATTTGCAGCCAGATACTCATCTACCTGCTCATCTGTTACTTCAAATTCAGCGTTGAAAATAGTCCACTGCTGCATAGAAGCTCTTACTCCAGCATTGTAATGTGCTTCAGCATTATCTGCTCCCCAACCTTTGAGCGCAGCTTCTGCCAGCAAAAACTCTACCTCGGCATAGTTCATGAGTATCCATGGTGCAGAATTAAACAACAGTTGGGGATTGATTCTTGAAAACTCGGCTTCTCTGTCAATAGATTCGGTTGTCCCTAAGAAGTCTCTGATAGTTACATCATCAAATCCATTAGGCATTCCCACTTGCTCCTCAGGTGCTGTAAGCCATGGGCCATCCCAGGGTCCTCTTACCGCATAAATGGTCAGACGAGGATCGTTTCTCTCCTGAAGGAAATCCACCAATGTCTTTCCGATCATGTTCTGAGCTCCCCAATCATTGGGATTCATCGCACGAGAGAGACCATTTTGATTTCTCCATATATTAGGACCATCAGCCATTTGTATAGTTGCCATATCGTCATTGCTTTCCATTACACCACCAGCAATCGCCTTTCTCACGAATTCCTCTGCAGTAGCAGGATCCACATTTGAAATACGCATTGCTAGGCGAAGCATCATAGAGTTGGCAAACTTTCTCCATTTATCGAGGTCTCCACCAAAGATAAGATCTGCTGTTCCTACATCATCAGGACCCGTGCCAATGGTATTCGCTGCTGTTTCCAGCTTTGCCAACATGTCCTTGTAAATAAACTCTTGTTCATCGTATTTAGGGAAGAAGATCTGATCCACGCCTCTATTCGCTTCAGAATAGGGTACGTTACCATATAAATCAGTCATGATGTGCATACTATAGATATACCCTACCTGTGCAACATGATGCGTATTGATCATGTTAGGATTTAACCCCTCTTCCCCTGTTTGGCGAATGACTTCCGCAAGGGACTTTAATGATAGCCCGTACATGCGGTCTTGATATGCATTGTGGCTATCCAGATGATAAAAATATTTATCTCCTGATCCTCTTTCTCCTCCAACCTCAAGGGTTGCAGTATGTTGTATTAAACCTGAACCAAGATTGAGATGCACACGACCGTTTATATAGCGATTTTCTGGTATCCAGAGTAGCCCATCTGTTAACACAAAACGCCAGTCCAACTCATTTGCAGCAGTTGGATCGATATTAAGCTCCTGCAATTCATCTGTATTACAACTTAATGTAAATGCTGCTGCCAGGAATATGATTATTATTTTATTCAATATTTTCATTATTCTTCTTTTAACCAATTATTAAAAGTCAACCTTCAAGTTAAATCCATAAGTACGAGCTTGTGGAACAGAGAAGTAATCCAACCCCTGTGCATTAGAATTATTGTATGCAGACTCAGGGTCAATATTATCCACGTTGTTCAATAACAATGCAAGGTTTCTTGCAACAAAGGAAAGACGTACCGTTCTAAAAGGTGTACTTGCCAGTAGTGTTCTTGGTAAGCTATATCCTATACTCACCTGACGAAGCTTGATAAATGAAGCATCATATATAAATTTGTCGGATAAACTAGAATATGCTCCCCAGAATCCTGGAATCTCATCCGCTTCTAAGCTTCTTGAGAATGGTTCACCATCCTGATCAACTCCCGTTACAGTTACATCTTCACGACTGGTAGCGACTACTCCTGCGGCTTCGTCTACTAGCCCTTCAACGGTCATTCTGTGGAAACCAGAAGAAACCAAACGTACATTGGTACCTGAATAAATATCACCACCTGCCTTAAAGTCTACAAGAATATCCGCATAGATTCCTTTCCAGTTAAATGCATTTGTGATACCTCCATTGTATCTATGTACACCGTTACCCAGGACAACTGTCTCTGAAGATTGAACGGGCTGACCACTTTCTCTGTTGTATACAGGCTGACCATTAATCGTCTCCTGTGGAAATCCTTTGATCGTACCAAATTGTTCTCCCACAACATTAAAGATAAATGCCCAACGTGTACGAGGCTCACCTAGTCCACCTGCAACCCTTAACTCATCAATACCTTCCGATAACGATTCAACCTGGTTATCATTATATGAACCATTTAACGTTATGTCCCATGTGAAGTCCTGAGTCTGGATAGGTCTCGCAGTCAATAATAACTCTATTCCTCTGTTACTCATTTCTCCAATATTCACCGTAGTACCATTAAATCCAGATGTATTAGAGATGGTAGCAGATAGAATATCATCCGTAGTTTTCTGATCGTAATAGGTAAGATCTAATCCCAATCGATTGTTGAAGAACTTCAATTCTACCCCTACTTCAAATTCTGTAGAAGTAAGTGGTCTCAACAACGCATTAGGAATATTTCCCTGCTGGATACTTGCGTTAGGTATACCCAAGTGTCCCTGACCCAATCCATAAGTAAGAAGCAGTTGGTATGGGTCTGTATCACCCCCTACCTGAGCCCAGGATGCACGAACTTTACCAAAGGTAAATGGTCCAGAAGTAATTCCCAGTAATTCAGAAAACACAAAGCTACCCCCTACAGATGGATACAGAATGCTATTATCATCCGGGTTCAACGTTGAGAACCAGTCCTGACGCGCGGTACCCGTTAAGTATAAGTAGTTTTTATATCCAACATTTACTGAACCGAATATAGAGTTGATTCCTTCTTCATTAATTCCATATCCCACCGTCTGATTCGCTGCATTAGAAATTTGATGGAAGAAAGGGATATTGAAATTATTACCATTCAATGAAAGTGTTTCATTGCTCCGTACCATCTGGTTACCTCCTACAAAGGCATCAACAGAAATATCTCCATATGTATCAGAGAACCCTAAAATACCTTCAAGGTTAATCTCACGTACTCTTCTCTCTCTCTCGTTTATACCTCCCTGACGGTTATAACCAGTTCCATAAGGAGTAACTACGGTTTCTCTACGCGTAAACCAGTCCATACCTGCACGTCCCTGTATGTACAAGAAATCTGTAATGTCAAATCTTAAAACATTGGACGTAATTACACGGTCTGTCACATCATCAATATCAAATTGATGCGCAGCCCACCAGGGATTTGCATTCCACAAGTTGTTAGAAATCTGTAACTCTTCTCCAGGAGACTTCATATCTACCGTTTCAACACCTTCTGGTACTGCTCCAAGCTTATCAGGATCTCCTCTTAAATCGTCAACATTATAGTTGTGAGGAAGTGAGAACAATGCATTGATCGCATTACCTGGTGAGTCAGCAATACGTGGACGGTTATCAGCGTCTTCATTTGAATAGAGAATTTTAGAGGTAATTGTCAACCTATCGGCAAACTTACCATTGTAAGATAAACTCGCATTTCTTCTCGTATACGCTGAATTAGGAATGGTCCCTTTATTTTCCAAATTAGAAATATTGAGTCTCACTCTATGATCTTCACTACCACCTGATAAACCTAAGGTGTTCGTCCAGGTAGTTCCTATATCAAAAAATCGATCAACGTTATCATCTGCCTGATACGTATAAGGACGAGCTACTCCATCGAACTGAGGTACTAAGCTACCATCTAATCTAGCTCCCCAGTTACTTCCGTTACCCAAGCCCCATGCATCTTGTGCATCCAGTGGCTTTTCTCCATTTCTACCCTGACCATACTGATCCTGGAAGTCGAAGTTGTTGATCACCTCTTCAAATACGAAGTTAGAGTTGAATTCAATTCCTAGTCCCTGACCACCTTTACCACTTTTCGTTGTGATAAGAATCACACCATTAGATGCACGAGATCCATATAAAGCAGCTGCGTTTGCTCCTTTCAATACAGAAATGGTTTCTATATCATCGGGATTAATACTGGAAGTTCCATCCCCAGAATCGTATCCTCCCCACATACCTGCTTGTCCAAAGGATGAGTTGTCAATAGGAATACCATCTACAATGTACAAGGGTTGGTTATTACCAGTAAGTGATACGTTACCGCGAATAACGATACGACTTGATCCCGCGGGACCCGTACTCAAGTTACTTACATTTACCCCTGCTACCTTACCAGCAAGTGAATTAACAATGTTAATTTCTCTTGCCTCTGTAAAGCTTTCACCTTCTACCTCTTGTACGGAGTACTGAAGGGCACGCTTATCGCGCTCCACACCAAAAGCTGTTACTACAACCTCATCCAAGGTAAGATCGGAAACAACAAGACCTACATTTACTGTAGTTCTTCCATTGATCTCAACCGTTTGAGGACTATAACCTAGATAGGAAAAAGTCAGTGATCCGTCAGCTGGCGCATCAACTGAAAAGTTTCCCTCTGCATCTGTAAAGGTACCTTGTGTGGTACCTTGAATGATTACACTTACCCCAGAGAGCGCTTCTCCACTCTCAGAGTTAGTTACTTTACCACTCACCTGTGTCTGGGCCCACATAGAGACCACACATCCAGCAAGAAATAAAGCAAGTAAAATACTTCTTCTCATAATGAAATGTTGATTAGTAATAGTAAATTTGTGTTGATTCATTTGTTTTGACACATTCTGTTTTATAGGTCTATGTTTCTTTTAGAAACATCCACTTCTTGTCAATTAGATCTGCATACACGGACCAAACAGATTCTCAGGTATCAGTTGAGCGTCTGGTAATAATTTTATTTAATGGGATATATGAAAGGAAAAGAAAAGGATGAGGGATGCAAATATTTTGCATCAGTTGATGTTCCTTACAGAAAACAGAAGCTTCTGTAATGCAAGTAGTAGTAGTAGTCCGCATAGTCAAATCTTAATAGGAACTAGTTAAATCCTAATTCTAATTTAACGATAATTTTCGTATTAATAAATAATATGTTATTAATTAAAACATATGTCTTTTATGAAATTAGAAAAAAAATCTAAATCCCAAACAATAAGAGATAACTTTTTACCCTAAAAACTGCTAAATAGGATATGAGAAAAATCATTTGGATATTATGTGGATGATTTTCTGCTCTTTATTAAACAATTTACGAAAGCACATACTAAGAAATACGTGGATGGACAATAATATGTACTTGATATTCATTCGATGTTTTGACATTGGAATTTAAGACCCCAATCTCTCACCGTATTGAATATCATAATAATCCTGATAGGCGCCAGATTGTACGCGTTTGACCCATCCTGTATGCTCCAAATACCAATCTATGGTTTTTGATAAGCCTTCTTCAAAAGTAAGAGAAGGTGCCCACCCCAACTCTGTTTCCAACTTCGTAGGATCTATGGCATAGCGCATATCATGCCCAGCACGATCTTTGACAAATGTGATTAAAGATTGTGCGCTCCCCTGGGTTCTTCCCAATTTTTCATCAACCAGATCACACATCAATTTGACTAGATCTATATTTTTCCATTCATTCCTACCTCCTATATTATATGTTTCCCCTATTTTTCCCTGATGAAAAATAACATCTATAGCCGCACAATGATCGTACACCCACAGCCAGTCGCGCACATTTTCCCCTTTCCCATACACAGGTAGAGGTTTCTCTGCGACAATATTGGAAATAAATAATGGTAGGAGCTTTTCTGGAAATTGGTAAGGACCATAATTATTGGAACAGTTGCTAATCACATAAGGGAGATGATAGGTATTTCCATAAGCTCTGACAAAATGATCAGAACTCGCCTTGGAAGCCGAATATGGGCTTTGTGGATCATAGGGAGTATCTTCCCAAAAATATGCTCCAGGTTCTAGCGAACCATACACTTCATCCGTAGAAACATGGTAAAACAATACGTCATCGCGATCCCTCCAAAAATGCCTGGCAGTATTGAGGAGCGAAACTGTACCTATGACATTTGTCCGCACAAATTCCATAGGATTGAGAATACTTCTGTCTACATGGCTTTCAGCAGCTAGATGAATGACCCCATCAAAAGCATACGCTTGGAACAGTTGCTCTAGTCTTTCGTTATCACAGATATCACCCTTTTCAAATTGATAGTTGGTAGCCTGTTCAATGTCTGCAAGATTTTCCAGATTTCCGGCATAGGTCAGTTTATCTAGATTGATGATTTGATAACTGGGATAGGTATTTACAAAGTGTCGAACAAGATGGGAACCAATAAATCCTGCTCCCCCTGTAATTAAAATTGTTCTGGAATTCATGTATCTAGTTGTTATTTTTGCTTCATACGGTTGAATTTCTAATATTACGACTAATTCAACCCATTGTTTTCTTTGCATATATCAAATGCAAATTAGCTATATATTTCAATAAATGAAATAAAAAATTACCATGTCAGATAATTCTAAGAAAAAACAAATTAATATAGAGATTACTCCAGAAACAGCAAGAGGAGCATATTGTAACCTGGCTATTATTTCTCATTCCCAAACAGAGTTTGTGCTGGATTTTGTTCAGGTGCTTCCTGGAACTCCTAAAGCTGAAGTAAGATCTCGTATTATTATGACACCTCAGCATGCAAAACGGTTACTTAAAGCTTTAAGTGATAATGTTCAAAAATTTGAACAGAATAACGGAGACATTATACTGGGTGAATCAGAGATCAGTCTTCCCCCTAACTTTGGAGGTCCTACAGGTATTGCTTAAAATTCTCCCAGGATGGGTATGTCTATCTGGTTACACGTTTCTTTCAGGCAATTTTGTGCCCGATCTTTGTAGGGATGATTTTGACTATAGGTCAGTACTTTGCGATAGTTTTCTTTAGCCTTTTCTCGTTGCTTAAGCCTATCATAGGTAATACCTAGTGCGTATGAGATCGCCGGCAGATATTCATCATCTTTATCCAAAGATGCCAGTTGAGCCATGAGTTCTGCTTTCTTTAAGATTTTATGTGATAAACTAAGATCTTTCTCCATTAACGCCAATCCAGCCCATAGATAGGTGCGGCTCATTAAATAGGTCGTGTAACGGGACTCTGAGGTAATAATGTTACGCGCTTTATGTCCAGGAATATTCTCATATCTATGCATCATGGGTTTGAGAACTTCATAAGCTTCAGTGCTCATACCATATGTATACAGGGCTCTCCCATATTCCATTTGGAACCAGGTATTCTCTGGAAACTTCTTGCTTAGTGTTTGATATAACTCAAACCCCAGACGGAATTTTTCTTGCTTTAAGTAAATATCCCCCAAATAAAACATGGCTTCAAACTGTGCAAAATTAGGCGTGGATGCTGCTACACTTAATTCTTCAATCCCCAATGAAATACTACCCTTGGGAAAAAAGATCATCAGGGGCTGGATAATGGGGTGTGTTTGTGGATAATCTTCAGCATAATAATGGTATATACCTGAACCGAAGTAAAATTCCGGACTCTCTTCCCTGAAATCAAATCCCTTTTTGAGATATGGAAAGGCATTTTTGCCAGCCATAGCTGCTTTCCACCATTCCTTTCGTAATGTATGATACCTGGCTTTAAATGCATAATTCATGTATTGGAAGAAATGATATTCCAGTTTATAATTTGGGAGATCGGCCAACGCTTCATTCAGTACAATCGCAGTATCCAGATGGTTAGCAATAAACTCGTGGTATTTCTTCATGCCTGAAGCGACGTAAGTTTCCCACCAACGGTTAAGTGACATCAGAAAATGAGGAGCCGGATGATCACTGTATTCGTACCTCAACGCGCGAAAAATGTCATGTGCGCGTTCAAATTCCATATTGTAGGTGTACGCAATGCCTACGTATGCTTTTTTTCTAAAATACTGATCATCAAATACTTGCGCGCGCGAGTAATGAGTTCCAAACCCTAATACCCCTAGATATATACATAAAAGATAAATTCTCATACACTTGCTTTATCACATGTTGCTAATAAATACGTAAAACATACTTGGGAAAAGTATAATTGCATTTTTTTACAAACTGATCAAAAAACTTATTAGTTTTGAAGATTAAAACGAAGGATTAGCAGGATATATGGCAGAGAAAGGAAGAAATAGTACGGTTATTACAAACAGAAAGGCCAAGTTTGAATATCACCTCCTGGAAACTTTTTCAGCGGGACTGGTCTTGACTGGAACAGAAGTAAAATCTCTTCGAGCGGGGAAAGCAAGCCTACAGGAGGCTTACTGCTATATTCAAGATGATGAGATATTTATTAAAAATATGAACATTCTTGAATATGAAAAGGGAGGCTACAACAATCACGATCCCATCAGAGAACGCAAATTATTGTTGAAAAAAAGGGAAATAAGGAAGATTAAGAAACAACTGGAAGAACAAGGTCTCACGCTCATTCCCCTCAAAATATATTTCAATGATCGCAATTTTGCTAAGATGAACATCGCTGTTGCCAAAGGTAAAAAACTCTACGATAAACGTCAGGATATCAAAGAAAAAAGTAGTAAACGCGAACTGAGTAGAGCTATGAAAAATTTTAATTAACTTAGATACTGTTCGATTTTTCTTGCCGCATCCATACCCAATTGAGTTCCAATAGCTATGCCCATACCTCCTAATCTTGCACATAGCAGTACTCCAGGTTCGATCCATTCGAGCAATGGAGTCTTCTGCCCTACTCCAAGGATACCGCTCCAACTATATTCCCACTCCAACTGTTCATAGGGGACTATGTGTGTTTGACTAAAGGATTTCAAATATGAAAGGATTTTTTCATTCAATCCATCTTCTTCTGTTTGTTCTTCCTCAATAGCCAAATTCCTACCCCCTCCAATCAGTAATCGTTGATCGATCATCCGAAAATATACATATCCTCTATTATAGTGAAAAGTTCCTGACAAGGGAAGCGAAGGAATAGGGCGACTCACCAACACCTGATTTCTGGCCGGAGTAATATCTATGTGAGGAATCAGTTTCCTGGTAAATCCATTTGTAGCTACCACAATCGCATTAAATGTGCATACCCAGCCTTTGTCTACCGTTACATTTAACTTTTGATCAACTTTTACCCACTTTTCTACATTTACCCCAAACCACGTCCTTATTCCCAGCATCTGAGCTTTTCTCAGTAATTCTTTCATCATTTTTCCCGGATTTAACTGCCCCTCTACGGTATTCTTAATCATGTATCTGATATTGGAAAAAGCCATTTCCCCAATGTGATGATTGGCTAATTCAAATACATTTCTGATCCCTGTAATTTCATACATGTTATTATTAAATTCATGGAGGTGGTCTACACATCGTAGATAGTTGAATTGATCATTTGCAGTAAATATCTCATAACCTCCTACAGATTGAAAATCTATGGCAGCTTTACCTGATTTACTGATGAGTAGCTCCAATCCTTTCCATCTTTTCTGTACAGTGCTCCATACCTGATCTTCACTCATAGATTGCATATCATCCAATATCTCTGTCATACTACCTATGCAAGCAAATCCAGCATTTCTCACGCTGGCTCCTCTGGGAAATGGGTAACGATCTGCAACAACGATTTGCCACTCAGGTCGTTGAATTTTTAATGCAATAGCACATTGCAGCCCTGTAATTCCTGCACCTATAATCAGAACATCCGATTCATTTAAAAAGTATTTTTCCTCCCAATAACTACATGTTAGTGTCATAAACCCTGTTGTACTTCTTGCGTATTTAGTTTAGTTTTAACAATTAAAAGTACTCGTTTATTTACCTACCTCTACAATAATATATGAAAAAAGATTTCTGTATTCTCTATGTAGATGATGAGGCGCAAAATCTGGTTTCTTTCAAAGCGACATTTCGTAGAGATTACAAAGTACTAACAGCTACTAGTGGCTCCGAAGGTATAGAAATCGTTCGGAAAAGTGATGTACATCTCATAATTAGCGACCAACGCATGCCCGAAATGACAGGTGTACAATTCCTGGAAAAAATTCGCTCAGAATATCCAGATGCCATACGAATGATTCTTACTGGATTTAGCGATGTGGAGGCTATCATTGATGCTATCAACAATGGGAGAGTATTTCGGTATATAACTAAGCCATGGAATGAGACAGAACTCAGGATGGCTATTGAAAATGCACGGCAACTCTATTGTCTACAGCAAAAAAATAAAGACCTACTCATTTCTCTTCAAAACAAAGTTGCCCAACAGGAACGTATTCTTAAATACTTTAAAAAGTATGTTCCTGAGACCATTGTTACACAAATCTCAGAATCCGAAAATGAGGATGGAAATGTAATTTTCGAAGGCGAACTTAGAGAAGCTACCGTTCTCTTTTGTGACATTAGGGGCTTTACACCTATGAGTGAACAACTTTCTCCTAAGGAGATCGTCGCATTTCTCAATGATTACTATGCCATAATGACAGAGGTGATCAAAAGGCATAATGGTATGGTAAACCAGTTCGTAGGGGATGAAATATTTGCAGCTTTTGGAGTACCTGTAGTCTCAATCGAAAATGAGCGCAATGCAGTCCTTTGCGCATTTGAAATGATGAAGAGATTGGAGGAGCTCAACGAAAAATATGAAACAAAAATGGGACAATCTATTCAAATGGGTATTGGGATCAATAGTGGCGAAGTAGTGGCAGGTAATCTGGGATCTGAAGATAAAATGTCCTACTCACTCACAGGGGATACAGTAAATACCGGAAAGAGAATTGAAAGTCTCACTAAAGATGTTTCTAACTCCATTTTAATTAGCGATCGGGTATTCCAAAAAGTCAAACATCTAATAAAGGCAAGAGCCTGGGAACCAATCGAAGTTAAAGGAAAGAGAGAGAAAATCAGCGTTCACGAATTAGAGTCTATCATTGTATGATTCAACTCAAGCAATGGTTTTATAACCATGTAGCTCAAACGTCTGAAATATCCATGGGTCTGGAAATAGACCGTGGAGAGGGAGTCTTTTTATATGATCATCGAGGAAGGGCCTATCTGGACTTTATTAGCGGTATCTGTGTAAGTAATATTGGTCATGGAGATCCAAATATCATACAAGCTATTTGGCAACAAACGAGAAAATACCTTCACCCTATTGTATATGGTGAAGGAGTAATGAGTCCACAAGTGGTATATGCGCATGCACTGAGTGAGGTATTAGCTCCTCAACTATCTAGTGTATATTTTACAAACAGCGGTGCAGAAGCAGTGGAAGGCGCACTTAAGGTTGCTAAGAAATATACTGGACGGGAAGAATTAATTGCATGTAACAATGCTTATCACGGCAGTACTCATGGCGCTATGAGTGTCAGTGGAAACCCGGATGCCAAGTCAGGGTATGGTCCCCTACTCCCTCAGATAAAACACATTCGCTTTAACCACCTTGAAGATTTACAATATATAACAGAAGATAGTGCGGCAATCATTATTGAACCTATTCAAGGTGCAGGTGGAGTTGTATTACCTTGTAATGGTTATCTGGAAGCAGTAAGAACGAGATGTGATCAAACAGGCACTCTGTTGATCATGGATGAAATACAAACGGGATTTGGTAGAACAGGAGCCATGTTTGCTCATCAAAAATATAATATCATACCAGATTTTCTCATTTTAGCTAAAGCATTAGGGGGTGGTATGCCTTTAGGGGCTTTCATTACTTCTTTAGAGATCATGTCCGTTATTCGCGATAATCCGCCATTAGGGCATATTACTACCTTTGGAGGGCATCCGGTAAGTTGTGCTGCCGGTATGGCACTATTCAACAAACTGAGAAATACTTCTATCATAGACAGCGTAGAAGAAAAAGAACATTTTATCAGACAACATTTAGTACATCCAGCCATTAAAGAATTGAGAGGAGTAGGACTACTATTTGCAATGATACTTCCCTCACATGAAAAAGTAAAAATGGTACACCAGGAAGCGCTGAGGAGAGGTCTCATTACTATTGGATTTCTCAGTGAACCACTGGGGTTAAGAATTGCCCCTCCATTGACCATCTCTATTGAAGAACTCAAATTTGGTATCGGTATCTTACAGGAAACTTTGAATGATATTTTTGAATGATAATGCAATATCCTCCTTCAATACATTTGTTTCACATATAAATTAAAGAAAGGGATATCCACTGTTAATGATAGAGATACCCTAAGGGTATTAGATTTTAGTGAAGTGCTAGATACATTTATATTTCTCAATTCAGGAGTATATTGAACCCCTCCCATAACTGAAATAGGTATATTCTTAATTCCATATACAATATATGCACCAGGAGAGACTACCTGCCGAAGTGTAATATCAGAGGGAAGCCCTTCTGATATATCATTAGATAATCGATAACTCACGGCTGCCCCCAAATCGATGACTGATAGAAAGATCGAAAATGAATGTCCTGTAAGTCTATGCCATACAGAATCTTTGAGATAGGTTCTCTCTGTGCCTATTTCAGTATGGTTTTCTCTGTATACTTGTGGTTGAGAAGATTTGGACAACATTCCGTAAGAGAGAGGGGGTGAAGACAATTTACGTGCAATTCCCCAATTAAAGGATAATCCTATTGGTGAAGTAAACCCTAAATTACCTGCCACAGAAGTATTATTCCCATTATTACTCAACCATTCTGCTCCAACATAGCCTCCGGTATAGGTATTTAGACTTATACTTTGTAGTGATTGTCTTTTTATCCTCGCCGCTCCAGGAGGAAGTGCTACAGCCTCGATAGCTTGTTGAACATCTTTACTATTTTGGGCATTGATAATATTTACCATAAAATTGCCATACTTCAATAATCTCTCTTCAACAGTAAATACATAAGAAGATTTCGAAGAGGGAATAGCTCTCAGAGCCAGCAATTCTCCTATAATGGAAGACGAATACATCAGTACTAACCCCAGGTCTCCTTCTTCTACAGCCAGTGCCACATTCATGGTTTTTCTCGCGAGGGGAAGTGCTTTTTGGAATAAAAGAGACTGTTGATACCTCTCAGGATTGCGTATGTAAGAGAATCTTGCTGCCAAATCCAGCACGTCAAAAGTGTAAATGGCATACGCTAGTATCGTCTGAGTACTGAGATTCCCTTCCCTGGATTTATCAATCAATGTCTTCTGTTGGTCTTTAAGATTGTCAGCTAGTAATAAAAATTCTCCTATCAACGCATCGATTTCAGTCCAGTAAGGTGCCAGTGATTGATCTTCAATTTGAAGGATGCGCATCAAAGACAGATCTTTCTGTAGTGCCATAGCTGCAAAATACGTCCTCTGACTTTGTAGCGTGAGTCGATTAATATTGTTAAATACTGTAGCAAAATCCTGCATATTCCCCTGAGAAAGAGCTACCAGAAATACCCTCAAAAGTCTTATACCCACCCCCAATGCATCTTCATTGGTCCTTTCTTGCATGTAATACACACTCAATAATTCATTGATCCCGTACCCTTTCAATGAATAATCTACTGTCTTCAGACCCAACATGAATGTACGGAAATGTATATCCGATGATAATTCTCGGTATTGAGCGTTTGAATTAATAAAGCGCTCAAAATTAAATAGCAAATCCTCCAGGTCATTTTTAAAAGCCGATCGTTCTGTCTCACCAATATTTAAAAAAAAGCTGATATCCTGATGTATCAACAGGCTGCTGGTATTGGGCAATAACATTCTAAAAAGGGAATCGGAAACCACTTTTTCCCGAAAATCATCAAAGAACGTAATGACCAACTCTTTTTTAAATCTATCCACAATAAAGCCTGCCGTACCCTCTATAATATTTGTTGTGATGCTTGGGACTGGAGCTAAATCGGTAAGTCCACCTGGGTAAAATTCCTCCAGGTCAGATTCAGAACTTGCTGCAAAGGGATTTTGATTTTGCCTAAAAACTTCAAATCCTCGAACTCTATCAGGGATTCCTACGTTTTTATATTTCCAAATACTATCAACTAATGAAATATCAAAACGCTTGATATTATATTCGCTCCATGGATTTGAAATAAAACGAGCCATCTCTTTAAGATTGGCCGTATCCCTTGGTGTTATCAATTCCAATTGAAGAAGTTGCCCCAAATATGCCGTATCCGAATTATATACTAGAATCGAATCACTGCGTTTGTCTAATTCTAATGCTAAAGTAACAAGATTTTGAGCTAAAATATTATTGGTAAATAGCAATAATAAGACAAATAGTGTACAGGGCGAGGGTTTCACTTGGATCCATCCTATCTTAATTCCTATCAAAGGGACTTTCGGGACTAAATGGATCAAGCATCTGGTTTTCTTTTGTGATGCTTCCTTCATTGTATTTACCGATGTTTACATATTCATTGATCTGACCTCCACCAAAAAAGAAAGATAATTGTATACCTTCATATACCGATTTATTTCTGATAAACTCATCAAATGGGATATTGTACGGGTAGTCCTTATAGAGTTGAAAGATATATTTACCTGTATTATAGCCTTGAAGACTCCTATCTGATGGCATGTAGAAGTAATTCTGAATATAGTTATTGTAAAACCTGCGATAATCAGGATTACTGGGGTAGTAAAAGTTGGAGGTCGTAAAATGAAGCTGATAGCTTTCTTTTAAGTCGCGCTGTATATAATTATAACTATTGCTTCTCCAACGAGGAGAACCCATTGCGACTAAACCAATCTCTTCTTTGCTAATAAGACTTAATATCAAATTAGCAGTCTCAACATCACTATTGATCGGTATATACACTCCGTCAAAAAATTCATCTCTCATATCCTTTACCATTTCTGGTATGGTCTCTTCAGCTCTTTCTGAAAAGAAGGAATCCACCACCATTACCTGTACCTCACCACCCAAATTTTCAAAAACCTGTGTAAACCCTTGTGCCATTTTATCAGTGACACTGATTTGGTTGGTCCAAACCGATACTTTTCTCATCCCCAAAGACTGAAATGCATATTCTGCCATCCTTCTCCCATGCATTTCTACCGAAGGATTCATTAGGAATGAATACCTTTTATTCTCCACCAATTCCCCATAAGGATTAATGGGAATCATGTAGGGAATCTGCTTCATTTCAGCCCACTCTGTAAGCATTTTAACAATCTCATTACTATATCCACCAACAATGATATCTGGCCTGGTCATCTCTAATTCATTTAACTGATCCTTTAACTCTGTTGTATCCTCCCTTGTATCATATACTTTAAGCAATATAGTCTTATTATTTTGTTGTTCGTACTCTCTTACCGACTCCAAAAAGCCTTCATAGAAGTCCAATGCAAGTCTACTACGAGAGGGTATTTCATCCAGCAGATTTGCAGCCATAAAGTTTAGGTTAAACGGAAGGAATAATACCACTTTGTGTATAGAAGGATTCATTTGAGGGGAAGCGTCTCTCTTAAGTAGCCTATCCAGGAACTGTGAAGAGTCTTGAGCAGTACTTTTATAGCCTTCATAATAAGAAAGCGCTGTTTCATATCCTCCGGAAGTAGTCAATTGATAACACATAGCTTCCAATATCATCAGTGTATTTTCCTCTGATACTGTCTGATAGTATCTTTCTAATTCCTCTGTTTCCATTTCGTAAAAAAGAAAATTCTTAAGCGCCAGTTCTGAAGCTCTAGAAACATCAGAAGATGCTTCATTTTTTAATTGGAATAATCCATCTAATCCATCTTTTATAGGGTAATAACTATCACTTTTAAGTAGTGCTAACCCTCTGTGGTATTTGGCATCCTCAATGTATTTTGATTTAGGAAATCGATTGATAAATAAATCAAATTGATCGAGCGCTGACTCATATTCCCCTCTATAGATTTCAGCAACTCCATATAAATACAAAAGGGTTGTAGTAAGTTGATTAAATGCTCTCTCACTGGCATCGTGGAATACCTTCGATGCCATATCGTATTGCTGATTATCCATGTAGCGTTTACCTACCCTAAGCAGGGTTGCAGCTTCAGAATCGAACGGGACACTACTCGTAGACTTCCGGGTAATACAGGACGCCATCAGCACTAAGATTATCACAAAAGAAAGCTTGTTGAAATACATGTTATAATGAATTATTTCTTGTAAAGTGGAAACACTACACGTTCTGATTATTCCCATTCAATAGTGGCGGGTGGCTTACTACTAATATCATACACTACTCGATTTACACCTTTCACTTGATTGATAATTTTATTAGATACTTCACCTAAAAATTCATAAGGCAGTCGGGACCAATCAGCTGTCATACCATCTAAACTCCCTACAGCCCTCAAAGCCACAACCTGTTCGTAAGTTCTTTCGTCCCCCATAACTCCAACTGAAGCTACTGGCAACAATACTGCAAAAGCTTGCCATACATCGTCGTATAGTTGATGCCTGTGCAATGCTTCGATAAATATTGCATCTACTTCTTGAAGAATCTCCACTTTCTCAGGTGTAATATCTGATATAATTCTTATCGCTAATCCAGGTCCCGGGAAAGGATGCCTTCTTATAAAATCTTCAGCTAACCCCAGGTCTCTACCCACATTGCGCACCTCATCCTTAAATAGAGACCTCAGCGGTTCGACAACTTTCAAATGCATCTTTTCAGGTAGTCCACCAACATTGTGATGAGACTTAATGGTCGCAGATGGTCCCTTTACAGATACACTTTCTATTACATCAGGATAAATAGTTCCCTGAGCAAGATAATTTACATTTTCTATTTTGAGCGCCTCCTCCTGAAAAACTTCAATAAATATTTTTCCGATAATCTTGCGCTTTTGTTCCGGATCGCTTACTCCTTCCAGCGCTTCGTAGAATCTTTGTTGTGCCTCAACTCCTACTATATTTAGCCCTAACTGCTCATATTGTGTGAGTACTTCATTAAATTCATTTTTACGAAGCAATCCATTGTCGACAAATATACATGTAAGTCTGTCTCCTATTGCTTTATGAATTAACATTGCAGTCACTGTAGAATCTACCCCGCCTGACAACCCACATATTACACGTTCTCCGTCCAATGATTGAGATAATGCTTGAATGGTACTATCAATAAATGCTGTAGGGGTCCATTCAGGTGACAGATGGCATATGTCAAATAAAAAGTTTCTCAACAATTGAGGTCCTACAATCGTGTGTGTTACTTCAGGGTGAAACTGTAAGGCGTATATCGGCCGACTCGTATGCTGAAATGCTGCAACTTCAACACTCTCAGTCTTACCTACTATCTCAAATTCTGGAGGAAGAGATAAAATACTATCGCCATGGCTCATCCAAACCTGAGCTTGTTGCCCTTCCACCATAGAATCCCAAATAGGAGATGCCTTACTGGGAATGAGATTTGCACGACCATATTCTCTGCGTGAAGAGGTTTCCACCACTCCCCCTAACTTCTTCGCTATTAATTGCGCTCCATAGCAAATTCCCAATACAGGGATACCATTTACTACTTGCTCCAACTCGAGGTCTGGCGCCCCTAGATCGTTTACCGAACATGGACCACCCGAAAGAATAATTCCCTTTACATTTGTATCCCATTCCTCTCTTACTTTATTATAAGGAATTATTTCACAATATACATGTTGTTCACGTACCCTACGTGCAATAAGTTGGGTATATTGCGACCCAAAATCTATCACTAGTACTTTAGCATTCATTACTGCAAAACTACATTTTTTTTACGCATTTTTACTATTCGTAAAGTTAGAACGTCGGAGCCTTATAAAGATTGGACCGGAATTTCGTTAGATTATACATTTGAAAATTATGAACCGCATCATACCCATAACGCTACTAAGCTTATTCATTCCGCTCTGTTTTATTGCTTGTGGTAATGGATCAGAATCTAAGAATCGACGACAGGATAGCATGTTATCAGAGGATTCTACTTCCCAAAAGTCTACCCTCCCGTCGCAATCCCTTAAAATTGGGGCAGAGCGCTTAATTGAAGAACAGCTTGACGTACTGCAAGGATCATCAGTAGCTATCGTAGCTAACCATACCTCAGTAGTAAATGGTATACATTTGGTAGATACCCTATTGGCATTAGGCATCAACGTTACCAAGGTATTTGCTCCGGAACATGGCTTCCGGGGAGCTGCAGACGCAGGTGCTAAAATTGATAATACAACCGACCCCAAAACTGGTTTACCCATCCTTTCCCTATATGGAAAGACTCGCAAACCTTCTGAAGACCAGCTTTCAGGTATTGATATCGTAATTTTCGACATTCAGGATGTAGGCACGAGACACTACACCTATATTTCTACCATGAGTTATGTAATGGAGGCCTGTGCCGAGCAAGGGAAAAAAATGGTCGTTTTGGACAGACCTAATCCCAATGGCTGGTACGTGGATGGTCCCTTAATGCAAGAAAAATTTCAGTCTTTTATAGGTTTACACAACGTTCCCATTGTGCATGGAATGACAATAGGAGAATATGCCTTGATGGTGAATGGAGAGTACTTATTAAAAGATTCCATTCAAGCATCGCTACAAGTTATATCATGTGAGGGATATACACATGATATGAAATGGGGTGAAACGGGGTTAACATGGATTTCTCCCTCTCCGAATCTGGCTTCAGAGTATGCTGCATACCTTTATCCTGCCTTATGCTGGTTCGAACCCACAATTGCCAGTATTGGCAGAGGTACTGATGAAGCATTTACCATATTAGGTACCCCCTGGTTTGTACATACTCAGCAGGCTAGACTGGATCAAGATACACCTAATATATATGGACTTGAGTATACCCCTTATCGTTTTACTCCTGTATCACTTCCTGGAAAATCCACTTATCCCAAATTTCAGGATCAAACATGTAGTGGTTATAAGTTTTTGAACAAGGTAGACGGGAAAGCGTTGTTTTTAGCAAGCCTTGAATTATTAGAAATTTTATATACTCAGACCCAGAAATACAGACCTGAAGAAACTTTCTTTCAACGATCTTTTGAAACCTGGGCGGGAAATCTTGAATTAGAAAATAAAATAAAAAATAATATTTCTCCCGAGGAAATTTGGCTTTCTTGGCAGGAAGATGTAAATAAATTTCGGGAAATTCGTAAACAATATTTGTTATACAAAGATTTTGAATGATACACTCAAAGGATAATCTTCAGGGCAAATGCACCAAATTTTATAAATAATTCATTGTTAGTTAATTATGATTAAAATATTTATATATTGAATCAACTTAAGCTGCTGACTAGCAGCTGTTAATGATTTTAGTGCGTTTGCCCTGGATAATGTTTGTTAATGAAAAACTGTTTG
>CAZZEC010000077.1:9089-27818 GCA_964652565.1 uncultured Bacteroidia bacterium | reverse complement strand
GCTGGACTTTTCTTATCGATATGCAGGGGAATGGAATCCCCAACTTTATATATCTCTTCCAATCGCTTGGCAATGCCTATCACAGGGATTTTGTCCAATAAATCCAATTCTTTCAAGGCTTTAGCAGCACTGCTCAATTGCCCTTTCCCCCCATCGATTAAGATCAATTTGGGTAGGGGTTGTTCTTCTTTCAATAATCTTCTATATCTTCTTCCGACAATCTCCTCCATAGACGCAAAATCATTGGGCCCTTCCACGGTTTTCACCTTGAAGTGACGATAGTCTTTTTTGGAAGCCTTGCCATTTTTGAATACTACCGCAGATGCAACAGGAGAACTTCCCTGAAAATTGGAATTGTCAAAACATTCGATGTGATCCGGAAGTGTTTTTAACCCCAATTCTGCCTGTAAGGCTTCCATCATCACATCAGCATGTGACTTACGCTTTTTAAAATTTTGATTGTAGAGCTTTTCGGTGAGTAATATCTTACAATTCTTTAGTGATAAGTCTACTAAGTGCTTTTTGTCCCCCCTCTGAGGTACGAACACGCGCTGATCTTCTTCCCAGTCTTCATCTTCCAAGGCAATATTCGTAGCAATCTCTTCTGCTAATTCATCTTCTTCCGCGACTAAGTGATCCAGGGCAGCTTTGAGCAATTCCTTTTCCTCCTCCTGGTTATTCCTTTTGATTTCCCAGGCGTGGGTCTGAATAATTGCTCCGTCCTGAATCTTAAAGTGATTGACCAATGCCAAATGCTGCTCTGCCAATACGGTCAACACCTCCAAACTCGATATCTTTTCAGAAACAACCGCACTTTTGCGCTTGTAAGCTTTTACTCGCTCCCACCTTTTTCTATAGAACTCTGCCTTCTCAAATTCAAAACTATCTGCAGCTTCCTGCATGTTGGCCTCCAGGTAATCCAACACGGGTTTCAAATACCCCCTCAAGATATTCTTTACCTGAACCACTCCGTCATTGTAATCCTCCTCAGATTGTAATCCTTCACAAGGACCAGCACAGTTCCCAATCTGATATTCCAAACATCTTTTGAATTTTCCAGCTTTAATATTTTCTTCTGATAGATGATAGCTACAGGTTCTGAGCTTTATAAACCCTCTGATCAAATTCAGTATATCGTTCATGACCGATACGCTGGGATAGGGTCCAAAGTATAATGAACCATCATCCTCTTTGTTGCGTGTACTGAATACTCTGGGGAAGCGCTCATTCTTTATGCAAATGTATGGATAGGTCTTACCATCCTTCAACAGAATATTGTAGCGAGGTTGATGATTTTTAATCAGATTATTCTCCAATAACAATGCCTCCACTTCACTGTGAGTGATGGTATAACTCACATCCACCGTTTTTTGTACCAACTTCTGAATGCGATAGCTATGCGTTCGTTGACCCACAAAATAGCTACTCACCCTTTTTCGAAGATTTTTGGCTTTGCCTATATAGAGGATCTTACCCTCATCATTTAAAAAGCGATATACCCCTGGATTTTGAGGTATTTGACGAATCTTTTCTACTATCGTATGCGCAGAAGTTAGCATGTAATCTATTCCGTTTAATCCCAAGCTTTGTTAATCAGGGTAATTGCGTTAAATATTATAAATAATTCATTGCTAATCAATTATGCTTTAACTATCTATAAGTTGGGTCATTAAAAGCGATTGATTACCAGCTATTAATAATGATAGTGCGTTAGCCCTTTTTGTTAACTAAGTCGTTTGAGTGAACTCATTGTAGCAGCAATGGTCCCATAAGCAGGGGCCAGAAACCACCCAATGATCGGGACCAGAAATATCAAAAGAAATATCGACCCATTTCCTATGGCGAGTCCGCGATTACTTCTTACAAATTTCACGCTGTCCTTGACAGTAAAACGCTTGCGTTCCAGTGTGTAATCCATATTTCCAAAACCAGCGTAATAAGCCTGAATGAGAAAAATCAATACTGTTGAAATTATGCTACCTATGACCGGCACAATATTGAACAGTAGCAATAACAGCGTATAAAATATTTCTCTTACTATATTTCTCAATGCAATCCGTAGCCCTCTGATAATGTCCTGAACAAACTGAACAGGTGTTACCGTTGGAGGAGCTTTTCCAGTCAGAATACTTTCTACCTTCTCTGAAAGTGTACCCATAAATGGTGCGATGATAACCATCACGAGGTATTTAAAGAGAAATACCACTAATGCAATGAGTAATAGCGCTGATAAAATAGAAGCTACTTTCTCAAAAATAGCTTTTCCTGCTTCCCATGGGTATATATCGACAATGACTTCACCTATGTTTCCTGCAAATGTAATGGTAGCCCCAATCAATAGCGTAGTGAGTATTACACTTACTATCCCAGGAAGTATTACATATTTCCAGAGTTTGTGTTCCGATAGCATCTTGATCGCCCGCGTATATGTAGATATACCTTCTAGCATTCCATCAATCATATATTCTTAGTTACAATGTGTTGCAGCCCGGCTTTTGTTAGCTATCAATATCGAACTTTACAGTTTCATGTTTACTTGCAGCTAAACCTTCCTCTTAACCGTCTTTAGGATATAAGTTCTGAATTAATGGTATACAATTCAAAATAAATGATCCTATTATATATACTGATTTTTGTTAAGCGAAGTTGGAACAGCTCAAACAAATTCTACACAGAATAGGATGGATTAAGCCTTTTTCAAGGATTGCAACACCTGTAAGGCTTCTTGTATATGTCGATCGATTTGTAATTGAGAAGAAAATCTATGTTGTATAACTCCTTCCATATCAATGATGAATGTTTCTCTCCCAGGAAGCAACCCCCACAGTGCACCTGTTACTCCATAAGCTTTGCGAACTTTATTATCAGGATCGCTCAACAATTGAAAGGGCAGTTGTCTTTTTTGAGCAAATGCTTTATGAGATGTAACTGTATCTGCGCTAATACCTATTACCTCTGCACCGGCATCCTGAAACACTTTGTATTCATCCCTAAAACTACAGGCTTCTCTCACACACCCGGGCGTTTCGTCTTTGGGATAAAAATACAAGATTACGTACTTTTTTGTAATAAAATCGCTCAGAGATACCCATTCTCCGTGTTGATTTTTCAGCGTAAATTCCGGAGCTTTTGTACCAGACTGAATCTTATTCATATTAAAAATATTCAATTAGGATTATCTTCTGCTTAACCAACAGTTCATCATGTTTGTTTTATACCTGTTTAATCTATGATTATTAAATATTTTCTCATACATTAGCAAAAAATTTCTATTCATGAAAGACTTTTATGTTATACTTATAGGCTTAGTTTGCGTCATCGGTTTTCAACATCACGCACTTGCTCAATGTGATCCCGACACCACGTTGCCTGATACCGCAGGTATCTATCCTATTTCATTGGAGGATGGAGAGGTAGGTATGCCGTATCTTCAGACTATTAATTTCGTGTTCCCAACAGATATTACCATATTCGTAGAAGGTTTTGGAGATATTTTTACCAATCTTTGCGAATATACCCTAGATTCCGTATCCAATATTCCTACTGGAATGGCTTTTGAATGCAATGAAGAAGATTGTTCCTGGGATATCAATTTTGATTCTGGCGCTGTGAACAGGGGGTGTATCAATATCTCAGGCATTCCAGAATCCAGGGTATTGCCAGATGATAGTTTAAGAATATTTCTTACCATTTCACCCGGTTTATTCTCACCTGATTCTGGGAGATGCGTCGCTCTGGAATTGCCAGACAATGTCATTCAACAATATGCAGTACAGGAATTCAGCGTACCATTCATCATCACTGGTGACTCTGTCAATACTTCCATCGCAAATTTAACTCCTGAAGTGATCAATATGGAAGTGTTTCCCAACCCTGCACCCTATGATGCTACACTTTCCTTTTTATTGCCTGAAGTCACTACCACAAAGGTAGAAGTCCTGGACCTTATTGGACGTCATGTTTACACCAAAGACTTTGGAAAATTAGCGCCTGGTACACATCAGGTCCAATTAAATACGCAAAATTGGAAATCTGGCATGTACTTCGTTCGATTAAGCCTTGCTGATGGAGCTATCGCATATGCGAGGAAGATTACTGTAAGATAAATATTAGACATATAATTCTTATCGTCCAACTCATTGATATCAGTGGGTTGGATGATTTTTTTTATTTTCATATTATATATTATCTATTCCGTCCTGAACTCATTATAGATGAAATATTTTCTGCTCTCTATATATCTCTACTTCTTTGTTTCCCTGCATATGTTGGGACAGCCTACACACATCCTGGGAACGGTATCTGATAGTATAACAAATGAGGGATTATCAGGAGTAAGAATACACATAGAGAATACTTCTTTTCGAACGATATCTGATCTGAATGGAAATTATGAACTCGCTATCAGCAATTATCCTTATGATTCTGTAGAGATTATATATGTCTATCTGGGATATGATACAAAAAGCATCAAATTAAGCGTTCAAGACATATCATCCGTACCTGTTACCGTGTCTCTTTCTCCGAGCACATATTTGACTCAGGATGTAGTCATCACAGCTAGTAAAGGGCTAGCTCAGTACCAGGAAGACCTCCCTGTTTCTATTTCAGTCATACAACCCAAGTTCATCGATTTACAGGCTACTCCGGAAGTAACCAAAATCCTGAATCGCATTCCTGGCGTTGACGAACAGGATGGCCAGATCAACATTAGAGGTAGTTCGGGATATGCATATGGTGTGGGTAGCAGGGTCATGGTAGCGGTAGATGGGTTACCCATGCTTAGCAGTGAATCCACGGGAGCACTTACAGATCTTATTCCTGTAGACAATATCTCTCAGATTGAAGTCCTTAAAGGTGCTAGTTCCGTACTGTACGGTTCTGGTGCGATGGGAGGTGTAATTAATATCATTACCAATGATCAGCCTACCAAGACTCGCACATCGGTAAGACTGCGAGGAGGCTTTTTTGATACGCCATCCAATGAAGCACTGGATTGGGATGGCGATGCCTACGCCTATCAAGCTTCTGCACATATCTATCACACGCAGCGGTTTGGCGACCTTGGCGTTACAGCTCAGACTGATTTTATCAAGGATACGGGCTACCGACAGGCGACGGATGCAGAATCTTTTAGAGGGCTCATGAGATTGGATTACGCTCCTTCGGGTATTTCTGGATTAACTGCCCGTCTTCAAGTCATTTCTTTGGTCGACTCTGGAGGGTCCACGCTCTATTGGCGCTCCTATCTTCCCGACTCATCCTATAATATTCAAGGAAATGATTCGTCTCTGAAAGTATCTGGTGGTGCATTGACCCCCACAGAGGATTCGGGAGGGAACCGGAAACAGTTCAAAACTCAGTGGTCCATCGATCCTTCCATTAAATATTTGTCTCCTAAGGGTGATCTCCTTTGGTATAGGGGAAGGTTTCTCTCTAATAAAAATACCAATGATGCAGAACAGAGCAATCGCAATTCCATTTTTTACCATGATATCATGTACAAAAGATCTTGGGGAAATATATTCTCTTGGACTGCAGGCGTAGCTTTCAATCATTCTGTTGCAAGAGGAGATAGTTTGTTTGGAGGAACGGCCGTTATAAATGGTCGAGAAATAGAGGGAGAGGGCAAGCATACCGGAAATTCACTAGGATTATATACGCAAGTTGAGGCAGAATGGAAAAAGATTAATGCAAGTCTGGGGTTTCGTTGGGAAAGAGTCAAAATAGATACGTTACCTGTCGAATCTAATCCCATCATCAGGGCAGGTATCAATTATGAAGTGCGCAAAGGAACTAACCTCAGGGCATCCTTTGGTCAGGCTTTTCGCGTACCTTCGGTAGCCGAAAGGTTTACCAATACTACGGGAGGAGGACTCATCATCAAACCCAACCCTGATATACAATCAGAAACCGGATATAGTGTGGAAATTGGAGCCAGACAAGGATTTTTATCTCAAAACAACGCTGTTAAGCTCAGTGGATATGTAGATATCGCAGGATTTATGATGGAATTCGATAATATGATTGAGTTCGGGCTCGATACACTTATCTTAACGGCAACTCCTGGAGGAATTGGTACAGATGTCGAATTTACGACTGTCAATGTATCCAATGCACGAATCAAAGGAATAGAGATCACCAGTATGGCTAATTTGACCTGGGATAACTGGAACCTGAGCTTCTCAGGAGGAATCACCTGGATTGACCCGGAAGACCTCAATGCAGTACCCGACAATAGGTTACTGGATTTAAGTGGGTATCCGCAAAATCTTATTCAGCTAATCGCAGATATTCAAAATCCCAATATCGTCGATCAACCCGAAACGCTAAAATATAGATCTAGACAACTCATCAGGACAAGCTTGAGCTTGAATTACAAGCAATGGGGGCTTTCCGCCAATTTTCGAAGGAGGAGTTTCATTGAACAAATTGATCAATATCTATTTGTAGTTGTCGAAGGACTAGGAGAATTTCGCGAAGCCCATCCCAATGGAGAAAACATCTGGGATTTCATTTTGTCTTACCAGCCTCGCCCCCAGCATCAATTTTCACTCAATATCGATAATGCCATTAACGAAGAATATCTCGTTATACCAGGTACCTTAGCTCCACAGCGATTTTTTTCTCTACAATATATTTTTAGGATATGATATCGTCGTCTATTGTCCTTTTTTATACCCCTTCTTGACTCATGCTATAATATCTGGTAAAACATATTTTGGATTTGAGAAGAATTAACTTATTATTTGATAAAATAAGCGAAAGGAACATTTATGTATCAACCTTACTGTAAGATTCTAGCTCTAGACAGATATAACTGGGAAGAAATTCTGGACATTCAATTATCACCTGAGCAATCAAGGTTTACACCTTCTATTTTATTTTCACTGGCACAGGCAAAATTTGAGGACTTACATCCTTTTGGCATTATTAACAATAATAAGATGGTAGGCTTTATCATGTATGGTGAATTTGCTGGAATATGTTGGATCAATCGCGTGATGGTAGATGTAAATTATCAGCGGAAGGGTATCGGAAGAACAGCGGTAAAGCAACTATTGGAATTGCTCAATCACAAAATACGCTGTAAGGAGATCAGAGCTAGCTATGCCATGGATAACGATCCAGCCAGACAATTTTTTCAATCTATAGGATTTCAACCTATCACAGGCAAGCTTGAGGATGAGGAAGTGGTTGTGTACAGAGCTTTGAAGTGAATACTAGACACAACTTCTTTACGATTTTCAATTATGACAATATAATTTGACCATTTCCAAACACTTTATAATTATTTAATACGGTAGCTTACAAGGGCAGATTTACAGAGTGAAAATGAATATTTCAGCAAAATTAGATCCTTCTCTGATTTAATTAAGTAATACTACTTTTACACATTAAGTTTACAACCCTTTGATGACTCCCAATGGATGCTTGTTAAACATGAAATAGTTTCAATGAATGAGTTTTAACATCGCTGTATGGGGTTCAAGTTGTAAAGTAGTAGTAAGTGCGTGGACAATATAAAATATATAATTCTAAATTATGTATCAGAATCCCCCTGCAGAGAAGGATAGTGCATTGGAGAGGGTCCACCTACTTACTTACCATCAATCACTTAATCAGAACTACTTTTTCACTTTCCTTTGGGATACAGCTTTAGCTTCGATATAAATCCGCATAACAATAGGGTGTTTCGCTTTAATGGCTTTTTCTATTCTCGTAATTGCCGCCTCAATATCGTCTGCGGTTAGCTCATCATCGAATTCAGCGTCAAGGGCTAATAATACGACCTCTGGTCCAAAATGTAATGTAACAGGATCATACATTTTTTGTATAGCAGGATCTTTGAGTGCCAATTCGTAAATACTTTTCCTAATTTCGGGTTCAGCACTTTCTCCTATGAGCAATGCCTTACTTTCATACGCAAGAATTAACGCGATTCCTGTCAACAATACACCAATCACAAGTGAGGCGACTCCATCAAATATGGGATTTTCCAAATAATGGCTGAGAAATACTCCCAACATGGCTACAACTAATCCAAGTAGAGCTGCAGTATCTTCCAATATGACGGCAAAAGAAGCGGGATCTTTACTTTTTTGGATCGCGCGAAAAAAGTTGTTGTCCCTCCGGGTTTTATTGAAGCTTTTGACAGCTAAGATCAGGGCTATGCTTTCAAATATAATTGCTAGGGTCAATACAATATAACTAATTGTCGGGTCTCCAATGGGTTCAGGGTGTTGAATATGTATAATCCCTTCATAAAAAGACATTCCACCCCCAATAGCAAAAATTAAAACGGCAACCACCAATGACCAGAAATATATCTCTTTTCCATGTCCGAAAGGATGTGTTTCATCTGGTCCCTTCTTGCTTCTGTTGATCCCAAAGAGCAGTAATAACCCATTTCCAGAATCAACCAGAGAGTGTATTCCTTCTGATAACATCGCAGAACTTCCACTGATGGAAGCTGCTACAAATTTAGATATAGCAATTGCCACATTGGCCACAATTGCTGCATAAATTGGGCCTTTTGCTGTTCCAGCCATAATTAAAAGTATATATAATATTGCTGTTGTTCAAATTAGCAAGAATTTATGAAGAAACCATTATACGAATCCTATTAAGAACGCTTCTGACCATTACCCCTTCTCGATCGGAAAAAATCTTGCATCAATACCCGACATTCGTTTTCCATAATACCTTGTACATATTCTGTATTGGGATGTAATATCGATGGAGTATAAAGTTGAAATCCAAATTTGGGTTCAGCGGTGCCACACACAATCTTAGCAATTTGTGCCCACCGAGATGCCCCTGCACACATAGGACAAGGTTCAACTGTTACATATAATGTACAATCCTGTAGATATTTACTATTCATAGTATCACATGCGGCCGTGATGGCAATCATCTCAGCATGTGCTGTCGGGTCTTGAAGTCGTTCCGTCTGATTATATCCTCTTCCTATAATTTTATTCCCATAGGTAACTACCGCACCGATTGGCACTTCCCCTTCCTCAAAAGCCTGTACCCCCATTAGGTAAGCCTGGCGCATAAAATGCTCGTCATCAAACAGGGTAAACAAAATACTTATATGATATGATTAATGGTTGACTCTCCTTTTGCTTGAGCTATTCTCCCAGCAACAATAATTGGCGAATAGAACTTGTGATAGGTATGCCATGTCCTTTCTTATTATCCTTCAAGACATAGGTAAGTTCTCCATCCAGTATGATCTCTTGACTTTTCTTTTCTTTGATAATTTGCTCTAGGGTAATACTTTTATTACCCACTCGTTTCACTTCTGTAATGATTTCCAACGTTTCTCCCAGAAAAGCAGGTCTACGGAAATTTACATTGATATTCACTAATACCAATGTCAAGTCCAATTCAAGAAATACACCCGTCTCAAATATACCACTGTAATGATGCCATCTTCCTTCTTCAAGGAGTTCCATGAATCTGGGACTACCTATTTGACCATTTAAATCCAGATGGTATCCTTTAACAGTAAAATCAATGGTAGATCTTTTCGTTTTAAGGTCTTCCATAATCTTCAAACTATACATTAAGTAACAAGAGAACAAGAACAAATGCTCAAAAAATATAACTAACTAAAAATCAGTGATTTAAATAGATCCAATTTAAAGATATTTTAATCACAACCAATTAATAATGAATTATATATGAAATTTGGTGCGTTTGCCCTGAAAGAGAACTATAAGATATGCATTTTTTACGGGGATTGTTACTTTTGTCTAACAGGATTTTAAAGAAATCGTTAAACAAGCATATTACCAGATAAAATTTATATTAAATATATGTCAATACAGCAACCTACAAGTAAACGGGTCTTTTTACCAGAAGATTTCAACGTATCAGATTGGGAAGGATTAAAGATCTTTTTTGATATGCTCATGGATGAGGAACCTCAACGCCTCGATGAATTAGAAGCATTTTTACAAAAGGTCAATGAATTAGAAGCAGTAATTTCTGAGGATATGGCATGGAGATATATCAACATGACCCGAGATACACAAAATGAAGCCTATACTGAAAAATATCAATATTTCATCAAGGAGATACTTCCACACTTATCTGTGTTTCAGGACAAACTCAATCGTAAGATCGCGGAAAATGAATATTTTGAAGAATTACCTGATCAACCTTATGAAACTTATAAAAGAGCGCTTAAACGAGAAATAGATATGTTTCGGGAAGTAAATGTCCCGTTAAAAACTGAAGAACAAAGTACTACTCAGAAATATAGTTCTATCATGGGCGATATGACTATTGAGCATGAAGGTCAAACCATTACCTTACAACAAGCAGGTAAGTTTCTCGAACGAACAGACCGAGAACTCAGAGAGACTGTATGGAAAAAGGTGAGAGAACGGAGACTTCGAGATAAGGACGATATCGATGAGGTACTGGATAAACTTATCTCTCTGAGACATCAAATTGCCAAAAATACAGGATACGAATCTTATACTCAGTACAAGTTCGCATCTATGAAACGCTTCGATTATTCTCCTGAAGATACATTAAATTTCCATCAATCTGTGGAGGAAGTAGTAAAGCCCATTTATGAATCCTTTCTTAAGGAAAGAAAAGAAAAACTCGGGTATGATCGGCTTAAGCCCTGGGACACTGCTGTGGATATTTATGGTACTTCTCCTTTAGAACCTTTTTCAAATAGTGAAGAACTGGTTGAAAAGTCTAAGAATATACTAAGTAACCTTAAGCCTGAACTGGGCGAGATGTTACAAACGATGAAAGATAAGGGCTATTTAGATGTCGAAAGCAGGTTAGGAAAAGCACCAGGGGGGTATAATTATCCTTTAATGGAAACAGGTATTCCATTTATCTTTATGAATGCAGCGGGGACACAGAACGATGTAATTACACTATTGCATGAGAGCGGCCATGCGATACACTCATTTGTCACGCAAGATATTACCCTGAATGACTTGAAAAATACTCCTTCCGAAGTAGCTGAACTGGCCTCTATGAGTATGGAGCTTATGGCTTTGGATTACTATAACGAATTTTATCAAAATCCACAGGAGCTCAAGAGAGCTCAAAAAGATCAGCTCAAACGAGCTATTACTATTTTCCCATGGATAGCAACTGTAGATGCCTTTCAACAGTGGATGTATGATCACTACGATCATAGTCATAAAGAAAGAGAGGATAAATGGGTAGAACTATATTACAGATTCCATGGAGAAGAAGGCATAGACTGGACTGGATTTGAAGATACACTCGCCAATCTATGGCAAAAGCAACTTCATATTTTTGAAGTACCCTTTTATTACATCGAATATGCCATCGCTCAACTTGGTGCATTGGCCGTATGGAAAAACTATAAGTTTTCTGCAAAGGAAGGGCTTGAGAAATACCTTAACGCCTTGAAACTCGGGTATACGCAAACCATACCTAAAGTTTATGATGCAGCGGGAATACGTTTTGACTTTAGCGCTGAGTACATGCGCAAACAGGTCGAATTTTGCCTGGAAGAATACAATAAATTGGAATTAGCCTAAAGTTAGTAAGCCAACACAATTACATATCCCATGTCTGCTTATATGTTTTGCAAGCAAACAGACATGTTATATCACAGCATATAGTTAGGATTACTAACTATTTATTGTATATTTGTTGCATAAACTCATGTAGCAAATAGTAATGCTACCTCAATTAATTAGGAATCCTAACTATAAAATTATGAAACTACACCTATTATTTCTGATTTGTATGTTGTGTGTGAGTAAACATCTCTCATCACAAGAATTACACAGTGATCCTTCTTACAAGAAGAATCCAGACTTTGTCATTCGCTCTGTTACAGCTAGTCATCACGCAGAGCTTTCATCCCTGGTAATGGAAATAGTTGTCAGTGGCAATGCTGGTAATACTTATCCTCAACCGTTGGGTGCATTGGATGGTGCTCCTGTATTAGGGTATGTATTTCCCACCACGCTATCTTCTTCTGATGTTGGCTTTGGTGAAGTGTCCGGCATCACCGCATTGGCTTTAACCTCTCATCCCGATTTTGACGATACCCCCCTTTGGGATGAAAATAATGACACAAATTACAACAATGATGGTCGTATTTGGCATGCGCACTGGGTCATCTTAGTAGAAGATCAACGTGTATCAGGAGGATTGTCGGTTAAGGAAATACCAGAAGGGGATACAACAGCTATTCTTCCTCCCACTAATCCAGGCATGCCCATGTACATGGATTCTCCAGGATTTCAGGTGATTAAGGACCAAAACACGATCAAAGTTCTTATCCCCACTTACAGAATTAATCAACAGATAGATTTCCAATTCGATGGAGTAACTGCGTACATGCAAGTAAACACCTCCCTGAAAGATAAACCGTTATTAGGCGTTTACGAAGTATATAGCGTCGCATCTAAAGACTTATCTCTTCCTTATAAAGTGCGTAATTAACATATTAAGACCAGGGATTATTATCTTCGTTTCTATTAACAACTCATTTTGTATGGATAATTACAAAAACTTTAAGCCCGAAGATATCAATTTCTATGATATGTTAGAAGTGGCAGCATTGCGCAGACAATATGTTATCATATACTATCAAGAAGGAAATAAGCATCTATCTTTAAAAGCTTTCATTGATGATTTAGACGCTGAAGAAGGGCTGGAACAGTTGCATTTGCACAATGGACAGACGCTTCGTTTAGAACAAATTATATCCGTTGACGGGAACTTTGACCCCTCCACGGATATGGATATAGTAAGTTGTTTATGTCATTAGTTATGAGTGAGAATAGAGATGAGAAATACGCATTTGAAGCTTCGGTATTTAATACCGAAGCTCAGTTATACCATATTGAATATAAGATTGTAGTAGCACTGGAAAGAATTTCAGAAGCGTTCAGGGTCCTGATATGGGAAATCAGCAAGGAATCCGGACTAAGCCCTATTCAGCTACAAATTTTAATCTTTCTCTTGTACCACCCAGAAGAAAAAAGGAAAGTGAGCTTTTTAGCTAATGAATTCCATTTGACTCGACCGACTATTAGTGATGCTGTTCGTCTGTTATATCAAAAAAAACTCATTCATAAAGAGATAGAAACACATGATAAACGAAGTTATATTATTCACCTGACAGAAAAAGGTTCTACTATTGCAAAAAAAGCCTCTGTATACGCACAAAAGATTTCTCAGTCGATACATCCTCTATCTAACTATGACAAATCTCAAATGCTTCATCATCTCTTACAAGCTATTTACCATTTACAACAAGCTAAGGTAATTCATCCTCAAAGGATGTGTTTTACTTGTAGATTTTATCAGAAAGAGAATAGGCATCATTTTTATTGCCAATTTTTACAACAACAGTTACCACTGGATCAGCTTAGAGTAGATTGTGCTGAACATCAATTTTCATCATAATAACTCCCTCCCCAACAGCACAGATCTATCACATATATGACACTTGTGATGTATATGGTAACTCTATCATTTTCTCTATCGTTCAAAGAAAAGATACTGAGACATATGAATACATTAAAAACATATAAGCCTGTAGATTGCCACTTCTATGATTTGCTAGAAATTGCTGCGATGAGAAGGCAATATCTCGATATTACTTATACCTCAGGAGAAGAAACGCTTATCACTAAGGCATTCATTGATGATCTTCGAGCAGAACATGGAGAAGAATTTATGTATTTGCATAATGGTCAAAAGATTCGACTTGATCATGTCATACAGATTGACGGGAATTTCAACCCTTCCAAAGATATAGACAAAATCAGTTGTAAGTGTGATAGCTGGGAATGATAGAAGAACTCAGTTCAATCTCAATAAGTGTGGATTAATTCCCCCAATGGGATGCAAACACGCACTTATTGAGATTCATTTATGCGGACCTTGTTTACCTATCGATCTACAGTATTCCTCGAAAATTCCTCCAGTAACCCCAGACAAGTATCAATCTCCTCTAGTGTATTATAATAATGCGGAGAAATCCGGATAGCCCAGGGAATCTGTCTCTTCTTATAATCGATCAGGGCGCTTTCCGGATATACAATAGATGTATTAATCGAATGGTTGTGAAGGTATTGTTGTATAGTAAGCGGGTCTTCTACTGGAAGATTGAAAGTAACAATCCCTGCCAAGTGTTTGCCTAAATCTAACACTTTACAATGAGGAATAAGCGCAAGTTTTGTTCTCACGTAATCTGATAGCGATAAAGTCCGCTTACTTATTGAATCAATACCTATTGCATCAGCATATGCAATACAAGACGAGCTTCCCAAGACAAGTGCATAGGCCTGTTCCCAGTATTCATATCTTTGAGCAGAGGATTTAGGAACAAATGTATCTATATCTGTCCATTGAGCACTCCGAAGATCAGGAAACAGCAATGACCATCCTTTTTTGAGCACTTTATCAGATACGTATAGGAAACCTGCCCCTCTGGGTCCACGCATAAACTTTCTAAATGATGCTGAAAAAAAATCACAATATATATTCTGCATGGAAACAGGTAGCTGACCCACAGATTGGCATCCGTCTACCAGGTATACGATGTCTTCTTTTTGACAGATCTCACCAATCACTTCGACAGGTTGTACTAATCCAGAGTTTGTGGGAACGTGAGTTACTGCCACTAACTTCGGACGATGCTTGTGGATGAGTTCTTCCATGGCCTGAACCTCCACTCCACCTTTGGGAGAATCAGGCGCCCATATCACTTGAATCCCAAATCTCTGTTGTAAAGATAGAAAGGCCAACTGGTTAGAATTATAATCCTGCAATGTGGTAAGTATAATCTCACCTTTTTGGAAAGGAATGGAAGACAACGCCTTTGCATATGCATCAGTAGCATGATGTACAAAGGCAAAATTATTGGCTGATGCATCAAAGAAACTTCCTAAGCTTTCGTAACACAGCTCGATTTCCTGAGATTGATGATCCGCAGCTTCGTAGCCACCCATTTTCCCTTCCAACTCAATGTGGTTTTTGATAGATTCGATTACTGGCCTGGGCATTAAGGCTGCACCTGCATTATTGAGGTGATTTACTTGGGCACAACCAGGTGTATCAGCCCTTAATCTGGTCATTTGTTCTTTTGTAAAACTCATTGATCCAAGTTATGAATTTACCTTCTTATCCTGTAGAAATATTCTTTTTCATTTGATCTCTCTTTCTCTACATAAGTAATTGTATCAAACTTTATATCTTTACAGGATATCATTTTACCACGTGAATACTTGAAATATGGTGGATCATGTACGTTTTATGAATAGATGCCTTGAATTAGCCCATCGAGCTTTAGAATCTGGCAACCCCCCTGTGGGTTCTATTCTGGTACGAAATGATCGTATTGTAGGAAAGGGAATGGAAGCGGGTAAAACGTACAAAGATATTACCTATCATGCAGAGATTGAGGCAATCAGAAATACAGTAAACAAAGAGGGGACTCATGACCTTTCAGCATTCACACTTTATACTACACATGAGCCCTGTATCATGTGCAGTTATGTTATAAGGCACCACAAAATCGGAAAAATAGTTATGGGTATTCAGGTACCCTACATTGGTGGTATGAGTTCTTCTTATCCTATACTAACAGCAGCGGATATTCCCATTTGGGGAACTGTCCCTGAAATTATTGAGGGAGTGTTGTCTTCTGAATGCCAAAAGCTGAATAAGGCCTTTCAACATAAGCTGAATCAAGATAAATTGTAATTTCAGCTTAAGGTATTAGTAAAATACTGTTATGCGTATGTCGCAATACTTTCCTGTTATTATTGTTTTATTCATTATATCTGCATGTACTTCTGAGGTATATCCTCAGCTTTCCAATGATAGTATCTATTACAGATTATTTATTGAAAATATCCCTGTTGATTCGATCCATGTAAGAGATATAAAAGGCTCCCCAATTTCCAGTCTGATACCCTCCTATCCCATTGACACATTATCCCCGACACTCATGGTTGTCAGTGAGCCCGTTATCACTTATCAAAAATTGGAAGCCAAAACGTATCAGAGACAGCTCGAAGTAATGGTTCAATTTCAAGATTCTATTTCCCGTCGGGAGCTACTCTCTTTTATGGATACAGTAGATCAACAAGCGTTAAGAATCATCAGAAAGTCTTCCTCAAGTGAACTCAAAGGCGATGATCCTACCATATTGGGTAAATGGTTGAAGCCATCAGTCATCATCTTTTCGGGTATAAGCATAATCTTCTCGTTGTTTTACCTGCGTAGCAATTAATTTATTTTTCCCGTGCAACCCTTTGAAACCTAAATTCATCTATCTAAAACAAGGAAGAAAGAAAAGATAAAATATTAAAGGCATCAAGATCTTATGACAGCATTACAATAAGGATTCGAATGAGTAAACTTTACAATGAAGAACATATCATCAAGGGATGCCAACAAAGAGATCCTCTATGTCAAAAAGTACTTTACAATGAGTACTACAGAAAAATGTACGGTGTATGCCTTCGGTACACCGATAATGAACAAGATGCTTTGGACGTACTACAAGATGGCTTTATTACAGTATTTGATAAAATAAAAGGATTTAAAAGTAAAGGTTCATTGGAGGGATGGGTGAGAAGAATAATGATCCACCAGGCTATACAACATTACAGAAAAAGGTCCAGGTATTTTATGGTGGATATTGAGCAGGCAGGAAACATAGAGGTATCTGCCAATATATTTGATCACCTCAGTAGAGAGGAAATTGTAGCACAAATCCAATCTCTTCCCGTGGGATATCGGACGGTCTTTAACCTGTATGTGGTAGAGGGATATACCCACGATGAAATAGCGAAAATGCTCAAGATATCAACTGGAACCAGTAAATCTCAATTATCGAGAGCCAAAAAGATCTTAAAAGGACAAATCGAATTTTTAAAAAAAAGATGTAGCGCATAATTATGAAAGATATGAATGACATGAAGGGTATACTCAAGGAAACACTGAACGATTTCCAGCCTGTTCCACCTAGAGATATATGGCCAGACTTAGAGGCACAACTTGCTAAAAAATCTCCTAAAAAGAAGATGGGGCTATATTTTTCTGTTGCAGCTGCAATTATTTTACTACTGGGAATTTCCTTCAGCCTGCTGAATAATACCCGTAATAGAACTCTAATTCCTTCAGCACAAAATTCTATAGCTCAAAGGGATACTGCTTTTCATATCCTTTCACATAAGCCATCTGCTTCTGATTCTGCAATGCTACAGCCGAAAGTTAACGCAGAATCTTTGGATGATCAGCTATCCGATAAACACAATGAACAAGTGGATCAACCTCATCGAGAGCCTATTCTTAACCACACATATGCTAAGCTAGAATCAGAATCTGTAGATCAGGTTCCCGTTCCTAGTGTTGATGAAGTTGATTCCACTTCATTTATGAGAACATTAGAACCTATCACTCATACTCATAAAGAACCTTTGATATCGAAAGTGATCGAACCTCAGATTGAACTTGTAGATAGAAAGCTAATCGCTGTTGAAACTCACAATGAATCTCGACCTAATATTTCTCCGGTGGGTCAACACAAATCTTTCAAGTTGACTATAGACAGAGCAATTTTTCTCGCTTCCGAAGAATTGGACAAAATAGTTAAAAATTCCCCTTTAGAAGCATCTGAAGAGGAACTGGAAGATCAGGAAGGCTCAATGATGACCATAAAATTTCGGGTAGGGAACTTCAAAATTACAAGAAAAAAATTCGTACAAACCAATTCTTAATATTTATGAAAACATTTATAAATCCATTTCAATTCATTACACGTTTATTTCTCGCCATTTTCTTGACAACAACGGTATATGCACAAGATGATAGCAGCTCTGAGACCTCTACAGATTCTGTAATGGTAGAGGAAGAAGAAAAGGACTATCAGGATACAACCACGATTTCATTTGGAAGAAAAAGTAGGATTGTAATCACCAGAGATCCTGAAGGCAATCGGGAAGTGAAATTGGTAACTCGTAGAAATCCCGATTGGGATGACGAAGAATGGGATGATGACTGGGACTCCAACTGGAATGAAAACCGTAAGTACAAATATTCCAACGTGGGATTTCTGGCTTTCGATATAGGTATTACCAATTATTACAATGATGGTGATTGGGGAGTAGATGCCGCAGATCCCGATTTAGAACTAAGAACTTTCCGTCCTGGCTCACACGTAGCACTTCATATCCTTCCCACTACGGTATCCTTATTTGGGAAGGGTGCAGTGAGCCTCAAAACTGCGATTACGATAGATTGGAATAATTTCTACTTTACAGAAGATGTACAAATCCAAAAGGACCAGGATGAACTCACTTTTACGCGTACAGGGGTCGATTACGATAAGAATAAACTCATGACAAGATATGCCCAAATTCCTCTAATGCTACATTTTAATACCGATCCAAAATATGATGAGGGTGTTAGTTTATCAGTGGGAGGATTTGCTGGACTGTTGTGGGGTGCAAGAACTAAGCAAAAGAGTGATGAGTTTGGTAAACAAAAAGTCAGAGATGAATTCAATCTAAGTAAATTTAGATATGGATTAACTGCCAGGCTAGACTTCAGATGGTTTGATTTTTACTTCAATCTCAATATGAACCAGCTTTTCGACGAAGACGAAGATGCGGGCATTAATGCACAGACTTTTAATGCAGGGATCAATGTATTTGATTTCTAATCAAATCAGAATGTTGGCAT
>CAZZEC010000077.1:0-8989 GCA_964652565.1 uncultured Bacteroidia bacterium | reverse complement strand
ATATATACAATAATACATACTATTAAACATATTTACGTTTATCTGCAAGTTTCAATTATCTCAAGGCGTAGTATACCTACGCCTTTTTGCTATCCAGACACTTCTTTGGATTACGATAACAATTGGAGTATGTAAATGGTACAACAAATTTGGAACCGACTATCTTTTACGGAATCTGTGATATTTGTATATTGTCAGGAATCATTCTAACCAACAAACACGAATTTCTTTATGAACACTCATTTCTCGAGAAGAGATTTCATGAAAACTGCGGGTATAGGTATGGGAGCAGCATTCATACCAGGTGCTTTATATGCACGGGAGCTCCCCATACAAGCCGATTATTCTCCTATTGATAAAGCTATACATAAAGAGCTTGCCGATATAGCGTTAAATAGTGCCAAATCTTCAGGGGCGTCTTATGCCGATGTGAGAATAGGTAGATATCTTAATCAGTATGTATTCACTCGTGAAGACAAAGTACAGAATATCGTCAATACCGAATCTTATGGTGTAGGGATTCGGGTAATCGCCAATGGTACCTGGGGGTTTGCCTCCACTCACAATGTAAATGCAGATTCCATTGCACAGGCTGCTAAACAGGCGGTTGCTATAGCTAAAGCTAATTCCAAGATACAAGAAGAACCCGTAACATTGGCACCTGTACAGGGGCAAGGAGAAGTAAGTTGGAAAACACCTATCGAGAAAAACGCCTTTGAAATACCTGTGGCAGAAAAAGTTGATTTACTACTCTCTGCCAATGCAAAGGCTATGGAAAACGGAGCCAATTACATTAATTCGGCCTTGTTCCTGGTTAATGAACAAAAATATTTTGCTTCTACGGATGGATCTTACATAGATCAGGATATACACAGAATATGGCCAAACTTTAGTGTCACTTGTATCGATCCCAACGAAGGAAAATTTAAAACCCGTCAGGCGCTTAGTGCTCCTATGGGAATGGGTTGGGAATACATGGAAGCACGTCCAGAGGAAAAGATTGAAGGCGTAAATGGACTGATACACTACAACAGAAGTTATGATATTGTAGAAGATGCAGGATTTGCAGCCAAACAGGCAAGAGAAATGCTGGACCCCAACACTCCATCGGTAGAACCTGGTAAATATTCCTTAGTACTTGATCCCAATCATTTAGGGCTTACCATACACGAATCAGTAGGACATCCACTGGAACTGGATCGGGTGCTGGGATACGAAGCCAATTATGCAGGTACTAGCTTTGCTACATTAGATAAGTGGAAGTCAGGTGATTTCAATTATGGAAGTGAAATCGTAAATCTAGTCGCCGATAAGACGCAAAAAGGCTCCCTCGGTGCTGTAGGATATGATGATGAAGGAGTAGAAACGACAGAATGGGATCTTGTCAAAGATGGAATCTTAGTTAATTATCAGGCTATTAGAGATCAAGTTCATATCATTGATCAAAATAAATCTCATGGATGCTGTTATGCAGATAGCTGGAACTCTGTACAATTTCAGCGCATGCCAAATGTTTCGCTACGTCCAGGTACAGAGAATTACAGTGTTGCAGAAATGGTGAGCGATGTGGAAAAGGGAATTTATATCATCGGTAGAGGATCATATTCTATTGACCAACAGAGATATAATTTCCAATTTGGAGGAACTTTGTTCTATGAAATAAAAGATGGGGAAGTAACTAATTTATTAAATGATGTAGCTTACCAATCTAACACGCAGGAATTTTGGAATTCCTGTAGCAAAATCTGTGATGAAAGCGACTATCGAATGTTTGGATCCTTCTTTGATGGTAAAGGACAACCCGGACAGATTTCTTCTGTATCTCATGGTAGCTCTACCACAAGATTTGACGATGTAAATGTCATCAATACTGCTCGCAACATTTAATTTTTCATTCTTTTCACTTGACTCAAAAAACACTCGATATACATGGCAATTCTATCTAAAGAAGACGCGCGCCAAATACTCCAAAAAGTAATGGAGTTATCAACAGCAGATGCTTGCGAGGCCAACCTCAATGGCAATCGTGGGGGTAATATCCGATATGCGCGAAATACTGTTACCACCAGTGGAATGGATAACAATATTTCCTTAGTTGTCCAATCAAACTATGGAAAAAAATCAGGTACAGCGACGATCAATGAATTAGATGATGAATCATTGGCAAAAGTTGTTCGCCGCTCCGAAGAACTGGCAAAGCTGTCTCCAGAAAATCCGGAGTTCATGGAGCCATTGGGACCTCAAGAATATCTGGAATCTCCGACATTTATTGAATCCACGGCGGATATTACACCTGAATATCGTGCCAATGCAGCTTCCGCAAGTATTGTTCCTTGCCGCGAAAAAGATCTCGTAGCCGCAGGATTCCTCAATGACAACGCTAGCTTTTCATCCATGATGAACTCAAAAGGGTTGTTTGCTTATAATCAGTCTACGGGTGTCAATTTTACCCTTACTGTTCGTACATCAGATGGCACGGGTTCGGGTTGGGTAACCAGAGATTACAACGATGTAGACCTGTTGGATACAGCCACTGCTTCGCAAATAGCTATTGATAAAGCGATCTTATCCAAAGAAGCAAAAGCCATCGAACCAGGGAAATACACGGTAATTTTAGAACCCGCAGCTTCCATAGGACTTCTTCAAAATATGGTTTTCAATATGTCCGCCAGGTCTGCGGATGAGGGTAGAAGCTTTTTGTCTAAGAAAGGGGGAGGAACTAAACTAGGCGAAAAGATTGTGGATGAGCGTATCAATATCTATTCTGATCCTCAACATCCTATGGTACCTAGCGCTACCTGGGCAGGTGATGGACAAGCATTGAAAAAGATGAACTGGATAGAAAATGGAGTGGTAAAGAACATGTTTTACAGCAGATATTGGGCAGCACAAAAAGGAGTAGACTCTATACCTTTTCCCAGTAATGCTATCATGGAGGGAGGCGAAGGTAGTATTGAAGATCTAATTGCTGACACAGAAAAAGGTGTCTTGGTTACTCGTACCTGGTATATCCGTACGGTAGATCCACAGACGCTTTTATATACAGGATTAACAAGAGATGGTACCTTCTACATAGAAAACGGAAAGATCAAATTTCCCGTGAAAAACTTCCGTTTTAATGAGAGTCCGATCATTATGCTGAATAACCTGGATGCATTGGGGGAACCGGTACGTATCAATGGAAACCTCGTACCTCCCATGCGCGTCAGAGACTTTACATTCTCTAGTCTCTCTGATGCAATATAACCAGGGCAAATATATTTCAAAGACGCAGATAGCAGAGCTTACTGGCTATGGAATCATATACAAACAACTAGCTGGTTTTCCCTCTGTCTGCGTCTAACTATCATTTAAACAACTCTACTTGAACTTTAGATCATTTTTTTGAGTTTTGAGGATATGGAGCAAAGATTGAAGTCAAGTGAATCATTCTTTTTTACCCGTTTGCAATATCATTCCGGGGACTGGAATACCGATGAACGAATGCCAGCCAATGTACTGAATTCATTGATTGAATACACGAGAATTCCTATAGACCCGATCGAGAGAATTGTACCCTTGAGCAGTGAAGATATTTTTCGTTCTCCTTTTTGCTATTTAAGTGGGCACAAACTTGTTCAATTTGATGAGGATGAAAGCAATAATTTCAAGAAATATGTGGAGAATGGAGGCTTTATCTTTGTAGATGATTGTAATCACGATATAGATGGTTTGTTTGCCAAATCATTTGAAAGGCAAATTGAAGACCTCTTTGGAACAGATGCTTTGCAAAAAATCCCCAACGATCACGAATTGTATCGGACTTTTTTTGAATTTGAGGATGGCCCTCCAACGACGTCATTCGAACTCAATGGCTGGGGGGATGATCTGGTTCACGATTATCTGAAAGCGATAGAGATAAATGGAAAAATCAGACTGCTGTATAGTAATAAGGATTACGGTTGCGAATGGGATTATGATTTTAGAAATAAACGCTTTCTCGCGGTAGACAACACGCGATTTGCGGTGAATATCGTCATGTATGCCATGACGAGTTGATAGGACTGTAAAATACAAGTAAATCAATATACATACATAATCAATACACACGTGATATCAATTGAAGATGTGGATATAGATCAGCTTTTAGATAAACTGGGAAAGCTAAAAACTGAAATACACAAACAAATTGTAGGTCAGGATCAAAGTCTGGAGGAGATCATTACTACCTTAATAGCTGGGGGACATGCTTTGATTGAAGGGGTTCCAGGTTTGGCAAAAACGCTGATGGTACGTACACTTGCTCAGGCTACTGATCTGAGTTTTAAAAGAATCCAATTCACCCCAGATCTCATGCCAACAGACATCATTGGTACAGAAATTCTGGAAAATAATAACGCTACGGGTAGTAGAGGCTTTCGATTTCACAAAGGACCTATTTTCGCCAACATCATATTAGCTGACGAAATCAATCGAACGCCCCCAAAAACACAGGCAGCACTGCTCGAAGCGATGCAGGAACACGCTGTTACCTATGCGGGAACGGTATATCCTCTACCTTCACCATTTTTTCTACTTGCTACCCAAAACCCCATCGAACAATCTGGTACATTTATTCTCCCGGAAGCTCAGTTGGATCGCTTTCTCATGTATATTAAAATTGGATACCCTTCAGAAAAGGATGAATTGGACATTCTTCAACTTACTACGGGTGTCCAAAAAATAGATATTCATCCAGTGTTAGATGCTGCTGAAATTCTGCAACTGCAGCAACTTGTAAGGCAAGTCCATCTCAACGAACAATTGCTCACATATATTAACCTACTCGTGAGAAATACTCGGAATGAAACTACACAATTGGAATTTATCAAAGATTGGGTTAAATGGGGAGCCGGTCCTCGTGCAGGACAAGCACTGATCCTTTGTGCAAAAGCACATGCACTGTTGAATGGTCGCTACGCGGTAATCGAAGAGGATATACATTCACTCATATATCCAGTCCTAAGGCATAGACTGTTATTAAACTTTCGTGCAGAAGCAGAAGGGATTGGTACTGATCAAATCATAAAACAGTTAATTGATCACATTCAGATTCCTAAAATTAATCTGTAATGAATATTCATTCCTTTCTTACCCCAGCGTACTTACAATCTATTAAAGGATTAGAGCTATTGGCAAGAATTACGGTAGACACCTTTCATTCAGGTCTCAACGTGAGTCAAAAAGTAGGTCTGGGACAAGAATTTAGTCAATACAGAAGTTACCAGAAAGGGGATGATATAAGACTATTAGATTGGAAAGTATATGCTCGTACAGAAAGATATTATATCCGTGAAGCTGATCTTCAATCTCATGTCAGATTAAAATTTATTGTCGACATCAGTGCATCCATGCTACATGAAGATCGAGGAATAAGAAAAATAGATTATGCTAATTATCTCACTGCTACCCTGGCCTATCTCGGTACATTACAGGGAGATGAAATAGGTTTATCCGCAGTCAATACAAATGAATGGAAACATATACCCTCTGGATTAGGAGATGCACATTTTTCGCGAATACTATATGAAATCATTCATCTCCAACCCAAAGGAAAGCTTCCGGTTCACTTAGCTCCTCAACGTGTCGTGCCAGATATACGCCGTAAAGAGCTATATATCGTGATCAGCGACATGTACGAGTTAGAAGATGAATGGCACAAACTACTTCGACAACTGGCAGCCAGTTCTAATGAAGTCATTCTCTTTCATGTATTAGGAAAAAATGAATGGGACCTGGACTATCCTTCTGCGACATTTACAGATCTTGAAACCCATGAGCAAATACAAGTAAACCCTGATATAATCAGAAAAAACTATCAGCAGGCTTTAAATGAGAAAATCGAATCTACACGCAAAAATATGCGAGAACGAGGTATATTTTATGAATTGATGTTAATGGATACTCCTGCTTATCAAGCAATCACACAATTTTTGTTAGGGCGAAAGCACCTTTTATCTTGAATAATTATGATAGCGTTCCTTTTGCCTGTATTTTTTATCGCTTTATCGGGGTTACTCATCCCGCTGATTATTCATCTATGGAACCGAAAAAAGGGTAAAGAAATAGCGATTGGCAGTATTGAATTACTCAGAGAAGCTGCTGAATCAAAAGTAAGCAATATTACTTTTACAGAATTTTGGCTTTTTTTACTCAGAGCAGCTATAGTTGTATTGTTTAGCTTACTACTCACGAAGCCTCTATGGAAAGATCATGTATCGGCCACACCGTCTCAGACTTGGGCATTGATAGACCCACGAATTCAGGATACCTCTTTCATTCAGACATTGACTTCAAATTTATCACAACAGGACATACCTACTAAAACACTTTCCACTGGGTTTCCTGATTACAATTCTCAACATATTCATTCTCATCCTATTAGTGCTATACTTAATACTTGGTCATTACTTCATGAACTCTCTTTACTTGCCCAGGCACCAGATAGCTTACACATCTATTCCTATGCCTTTGTCAATGATCTCAAAGGAAAGCGACCAGACACACCTTTTGAGATAGATTGGGTACATGTTCCGCTTCGTGCTCAACATATCGAAGTTGTAGAAGCAGTGGCAGCTAATGAACAGTTACATATACTCGTACATCAAACAGAAGAACCCTATAACAAATGGTCAAGAATTAATATTTCATCTAATACTGATTCTCTTACACTAACGGTGGATACGCTAAATGAAATCGCGCTTCGATACCTACCTGAACAAAATATGTTAATCAATGAGTATAATGTTACTGATATAACCATGGTTTATCCACCTGACACTGTATCCTTCAAGATATACTTTGAAGAAAGTTTTAAAGAGGAAATTACCTATTTTGAAGCAGCTATTTCAGCAATAAATACATATGTACCCCATCACATAGCACTCAGCATTCAGGAATCGGTAGATTCTGTAATTGAGGATGCAGACTTAATATGTTGGCTGGCAGAGGAACAATCACCCCCTGATCATATTTTTCAAAATGGTACGATCATCTATTATGAACCCAAAGAATATTCACCGGACTTAATCACTCGTAATTATCAATATCAGGATACGTATATACTCACTCAAATACTCTCTGACTACCAAATAAATGATGAAAATTTTATTCCATTACCCAATTTATTAATGGAGATAATTTGGGGAGATAAATATGAACTCATGGCTCAACAAACTGTTGATTATGCTCAATATACTATCGATCATGTTAAACCCAGGTACAAACCTGCTACTGATAGTAGTCTCAGGCGTTCTAATGTAAGTGAAACGAGTTTACATTTTTACATTTGGATATTGATCACTATACTTTTTATCATGGAAAGAGTTGTATCTATTAGATTTTCAAAAAGTTAAGAATAAGAGGATGCTCAATCAAGCAAGAAATTACATCAACCGTTTATACAAAAAGCAATTTTACTTTCAATGGATAAAGATTTCTTGTATTGCACTAAGCGTAGGTATTCTGACATCCAGCCTAATGTATGGTGTAACCTCACATTTCTTTGCTAGCTGTATAATAGGTGTGATCATATCCTTGATTTTAGGCTTTATTCTATACCAATATGTTTATCCCAAACTTACTCCTGAAAAAATTGCCTTACACCTCAATCAATTCTTCCCCAATCATCAACACAGCACGGAACTTCTTTTTGAGAATGAACATCATCTTCCTATACTCCAACAGTTACAGCAACAAAAAATATCTCAAATTTTAGTTGAAAGTGCACCAACAGTAAGATTTCCCAAACAGACTACTTTAGCAATATGTTCTCTATTAATTACCAGTATTCTCTCTGTTCTATATCTTTCACATAAGAATACCCTTGCTAATCATTCCACCAACTCATTCAGTGAATCCAATCCAGTAACCACTGTTTCATTTGATGATTCAAGCTTGGTAATATCACAATCTCAATTATTCATACAGCCTCCGTCTTATACTGGAAAAAAAGCTTTTCGTACTTCAGAGATGACAGTGGAAGCACCTGAAAACTCAACCGTAAGATTCGAATTTTTTACCAATCAATCGGTCGCTCAAGCTTATCTCGAATTTCAACACCAGCAACGAAAACCTCTCATTCAAAGAGCACAACATGAATACATTTTACAGTCAACCTTAACAGAACATTCGCTCTACTCTTACCATTTTCAGGGTCAAGATAGTAACTGGATCCACTCTGATTTTTTTCAATTACTGGTCATACCAGATGCTACGCCTACCGTAAATATACGAGGGCTTGCTTCATATTTGCTCATCCCCTATGATTCTACGTACTCATTAAATATGAATGTTCTTGCAAATGACGACTATGGAATATCTCAAATGGATATTGTTATGGTGATCAGCAAGGGAGAAGGGGAACAAGTATCTTTTCAAACCGAAAAAAAGAACCTGGATATTAGTAAGTCCAAACTCGTAGAAAGAACGCTTTCAATGGATTTACCTATGAGCCAATTATCTCCGGGAGATGAATTATACTTTCATGCAGAAGTATGGGATAATGCTGCACCCCGACCTCAGAAAGGTAAATCATCTACCTATTTGATAGAGATAGAAGATACATCTCAAGCAGAATTTACCATTGATCCGGGTATGGGAGTAGATCGCATCCCCGAATATTTTCGAAGTCAACGTCAGATTATTATCGATACAGAACAATTAATATCTCAAAGAGATCAATTATCTCCCGAGGAATTTCGAAAAAGAAGTAATAATATCGGTATCGATCAAAAGTTACTTCGACTGAGATATGGTAAATTTTTGGGAGAGGAATTTGAAAGATGGAGTGGAGGAGATTTTAGCAGGCAATCTTTTGCATCTTCTCACGAAGGACATGATCACGAAGGACATGATCACGAAGGACATGATCACGAAGAACAAGATCAAGAAGAACATCAACAAGAAGGACATAATCAAGAAGAACAAAATCAAGAAGATATTGAAGAAGGAGAAGATCAAGAAAATGAAG
>CAZZEC010000076.1:1643-28126 GCA_964652565.1 uncultured Bacteroidia bacterium | reverse complement strand
TCTGGAAAATCCTGAATACCTATTTCTGGAAAATGTTCAATGAGCTTTTGGTTATTCTCCCTGTAGAAGTCTTCCACTAACTCGTTGATGTACATCTTTTCAGGGCTTTCTTTGGGACCATGGCTGGCAATAAAGGCAATTTGAACGGCTTTTTCGCTCAGTTTATTGATATATCTGTTACTATAACCTGCTGTAACTTTGTTGACAATCAGTCTTTGGTGAAGTTGCTTACTTCCCACACTGGTGTTGACCCGTTTTTTTCGTGCTATTTCCCTTACTTCAGGCTTAATATCTTCTTCAAATATTTGGGAAAATTTGTCGAATACAAGATCTGGTGTATTTCTAAATGATTCATACGTAAATACATGTAAATTTTCTCCAAATAGCTTTTTGTAATAAGAAATCAACTCAAAATAGAGAAAATTATTTATGCTGAGACTAAACCATGCAGTATTATAATACAAGGTATTGATAGACGCTTTGCAATGCTTGTTATACTTTTCAAAAGAAAAGTTTTCTTTAGGTTTCCATACAAAATCTTCCACGCCTGTCGTACCTCGATAATTTTGAATAAAGTTATTGTAATGAGAATATAAAATGCTTTTTTGCCCTCTGATAAACAAGATGATTTTTGTGTGAGGAGAAAGCTCATGTAATCTACGTGCAATTTGTGATCGATTAAATGCTGACATCCAAGGATGACCGTTTAACTCTTCTGAAGAGAATAAGAGTTTATCATGGGGAATACGATTGATTTCATCCTTAACCACTTGAGCGTCATATAAGGTATCATCTTCAAATTGCAATCTATTCATTGCAAAATTGTGCTGTACATACTCGCGGTCTAAATAATACCAATCAAATAAGGTAGGGAAGATATTTTCCTGTAAAAATGTCGTAGCAGTTTTGTGTAGGCCGATGTGAAAGATTAATTGCTTTTTCATCGATGAGGTGGTTTAAAGTTGAGATGTACTTATAAATACGTTACAAATGACTAATTGCCTTGTTGCGGTCAATAGGCTTAGGGCTTAGAAATGCAGATATTACATTTCTTATTATATAATTGACTTACTTGCTTAAAACTATTAAGGCACTGTAATAAAAATAATTTACGTTATTAGCGAAATGCTATATCATTTGAAAGCCAACCTAATAACATATGTTGTTCGTAATTATCACAAGCTTATCATTGCAAGATTTTAGAATTCCAGAGTAGGTTATGTCTAACTTAGCTAGAAATACACCTGTAAACATAGATTCAGTAAAGACAGGACTTTGTAGAAAAAAGAATATCCTGGATAATTATGTTCAGCAAAATCATTTGCAATGCAAAACTTGTAAATGATTACTTACAGATACGTATAGATTTTGAGTCAGCACTATTGGAAAGACATTCCGTACTAACATGTTCACCAGCAGTACTAAAATAAAAAAATATTTGATATATATAATTATATCATAAAGATAATGGATACATGATAGGAAAACAATGATAAAAGTTATCGTCAAAAAGTATAGATTTTCATCATCAAAAAGTTGCATTTTTGATCTCTGAGTTTTTATTTCGCAAAACCTTTCTGGCAAAAACCCAGAATAATAAAAAGTATATCTATTAGATTCCCCATTAGCTCAGTTGGTTAGAGCGACGGACTGTTAATCCGCAGGTCCTAGGTTCGAGTCCTAGATGGGGAGCATAGCCACCTTAGGGTGGCTTTTTTTATTCCCAAACTTTCAAGCCTTCACTACAATTCGTGCAGATATCTATGGAACTCCGAGATTGTAGGAGTTGTCTTCTAAATTGGTCATATGCTTTGCTCTGCCAAATTTTATGGAAAGGTTTCTCGGGTATTTTTCCCATTTCATATTGTGCATCTTTATCAAAGCAACAGGGTAATACACGTCCATCCCACGTAATCTCTGCTCCTTGCCACAAGCGCCAACATTGGTTTGTCAGATTATTTTTGAGTTCATACAATCCCTGTGTATTCTTCCTATAACGACTATATCGAGAGATAGATGGTATCAATGGGCTACCGTATTCATAGTTATATATTTGAGCGCTTTTAAGAATTACTTTGTCTACTTTTAATTTGCTACCCAATTGCTGTATATCTGTAATTTGATGTTCATTGGGTTTTACCACTAAAAACTGGATGATAATGTGTGGGGAGGTAGAACGTAACATCTCGCGCCATTTGACGAGGTTTTTTATTCCTTGAATAACCTTCTCCAGGTTTCCTCCAATTCTATATGATTCGTAGGTATCTTGTGTAGTGCCATCTAATGAAATAATAACTTCCGATAATCCGCTTTCTACGGTTGCCTTTGCCCTCTCATCATCCAAATAATGGCCATTGGTGCTTGTAGCACTAAATATCCCTCGTTTTTTAGCATATTGAGCCATTTCGAAGAATTGAGGATGAAGAAAAGGTTCACCCTGGAAATACAACAATAGGTATATCAAGTCTTGATATACCTGATCGATGATCTCTTTGTACAGAGCTATATCCATTATACCTGTGGGCCTAGTAAAACTGCGAAGTCCGGAAGGACATTCCGGACATCGCAGATTACAATGTGTTGTAGGCTCTATTCCCAGTTTAACAGGGTTTCCCCGATGATAACAAGTCTTAGTATATCTACTGTAATGGAATGAGGCTTGTATGCTTGCCATATTCCAAATCTTCCTCGGTGTCAAAGACTTTGAAAGAAGTGTAGCTTTACGTGTTGTAAGCATAACGCATATTTCCTACGAAGATAGAAAATTATAAGCGGCTATTCATCATTCCTGTATCTTCTGGACTTTGCCCTGGAATTTCTTTCTATCACTCTTGCCCTCCCTCTTAGAGATCTGGCACTTCGTGGAGCGATCATAGATTTAATGTCCTTTTGCTCACTTGCAGATCCACTAGTATTGATCTGTATCTTGTCTTGGATACCATCGAAGGACAATTCTCCATTTTCATACCTGTTTAATTCTTCGCGCTTGATTTTTAATTCCAGGTTTGCAGGGATAGTACATTCATAACAGGCTGGTAGCTCAACATTGATAACCAGATACTCGTCGGCTTTAAGGCTTCTCAGTGTACGTCCATAATCTACAATGTATTGCATTAATTCTTCTTGAAAGGTATCCTCGTAAATATCTTCTATGACATTATCTCTTTCTCTTAAATAAGATTCAATTTCTTCATCTATCTCTTCCTCATCAAGATCTTCCTCTGAATCTGTCTCTCCTTCTTCATCGGATTCTTCTTCCTCAGATTCTTCTTGTCCTTCTATCTCAATATCATTCACATCACCCTGGCCCTCTATGACAATCACTTCGTCATCGTTTATACTTCTAATAGTCTTAGCTTCCTCAATAACTTCAACTTCCTTAATAACTTTAACTCTCTGGTCATCGTCTGACCATACATAGGAAGTAACTGCATAAGGGGTATGGTATCCTTCCAGCGCATAACCCAATGATAAATTGTATACTGCTCCATACCCATTTAATAATTCGTATTCAATTTTATTACTTTGTCCAGATTTATGATAGAATCTGGACTGTTTGAATCTAGGATCATCATCTTCATCAAAGTCCTCCTGCAGATCATTTTCCTCACTGAACAAGCTTCCCAAAATTGTCGCAAATACTTTAAATTCTTTAGTATCTAAAGCCTCAGAGGTTGTAACTGTTGTTTCTACTTTAGCATAAAACTGTGCTTCATCAATCTCTCCAGCGCGATAGGCATCTATATCCTCTCTACGTACTTTAACCAATATTTTTCTATTAATTTCATTGTATGTAAAAGGATTTTGATTCTCGTTTATCCTTATGGCTCTCCCTTTAGATCCCTGTGATTCATATTTTATCATGACATATTCGTCCTCGGGAAGCTGACGGGCCAGGTCGCCATAATCTTTCAGGAATTCCTTGAGTGTCTCTTCTACAAAGGCTTGTTCTTCATTAAACTTATCTTTAAAAGTCTCTTCATCTTCCTCGGAATTTTCATCGGAATCTACAAATTTCTCATTGTAGTAAAATTGGAAATTACTTTTTGTTGTTGGTGCTTGCAACATGATACCCATACCTGGGATATATTTTGCTTCATTAGTACGGCTATCATATCCACTTGCGATGAATATATTTTGGCCATCTACCTCATAATAACTTTTCCCTTCCTTAAACATCTCTTGTAAGGCTCGCTGCATGATTTTTACATCCCGGAACATGCGGTCTTCGTCTATTTGTGCAATGGCACTCATGTTCATTGAGGCTATGAAGCATACAAATGCTAATACTCTATAATACATATGGTTTTGCTTATATAAATTCATTGGATTATCTGTTAAAGGGTTTATCCTGTTGAACATAAGAGATAAGTGTAGATAACAGGTATTCAGTTTCTTGTTGTTGTACATCATTTTGTTCAAGAATATCATTTAAGGCAAGGGAGATCATTTCCAGATCTTGAACACGTTGTTGTTCCATGTATCGTGCAAAGTCAGCAACGAGCTGAGTGGTATATTCTCTGTGATATTGGTGTGAATATTCTACCAGATCAGTAAGCATCTGATAGTTTTCTCGCATCAATAGACCCTGAAGTTTTCGAAGCTGACTATCTGATAATCTTAATGTATCCTCTTTTTGACGTAAATCGTTGATGGTATTATTGAGATCGTCCCATTTCATATCCATGTGTTGATCTATAGCGGCAATATTACGCTGCAAGCTATCCTGTTGTATAGCTAGTTCCATCGCTACGGTTTGTACCAATTGTTGTCTTTGCAGTTGTAACAAAGTATCTAGTTGATGTTGGGTCAAAGAGGTTTGTTCGGGTAGAGGAGATCCAAATTGTACCCGAAGTTCATTCGGTGCAATATTAATCCTCAAGTTGACCAGAGCTGCTGTTAACATAAGCAATAAAGCTACTACTGCCGCCTGAAGCCAGGGATTCTGAAACCATTTTTTCCAATCTATAGGATCTGATGTAGCTAACACCAAGGGTTGCTTCAGTGGTTCATCATCCATCTGACTTAACATGGTTCTGAGGTCTTGCAAATCTTTTAACTCGTCAGAGAGCGTCTGTTCTTTTGCCAGCTTGTCTTTAAGCTCTTGCACTTCATCTGCGGACAACTCCCCATAGAGGTACGAGATTAGTTGCTGATGTATTTCTTGATTACTCATAAAGCATTTTTTCTTTATCTAGTTCCCAGGATGTTAAAATCTTCTTCAGTGCATTCAATCCATAATACATCCTCGATTTGATCGTATTTTCAGATACAGACAACGTATGTGCAATTTCTTTGAATTTTAGTCCTTCAAATTCTTTCATGATGATCACTAATCGTTGCTCTTCTGGTATTTGGCTTAATGCTTCCATTACCCAGTACTGGATATCTGACTTACGGGTAATATTTTCCGGATCAGGAGAAGGAGAAGCATGCATTTCCTTGATTTGGTATTCCTTCTGATCGCCCAATTCAACAAAAGGAATAATGTTTTTACGTTTGGCTTTTCTTAATTCTTCCAGACAATAATTGGTAGCTATCTTATACAACCAGGGTTTGAATCTATTAACTTCTTTGAGCTTCTTTATATTTTTATGTACTGAGATAAAGGTTTTTTGGCAAACATCCATAGCCAGATCATGCGCTGAATGTTGAGTTTTATGGCTAGTGAAATATTTAAATGAATAATTATATATCCGTGGATACCATTCCTTTACAATTGCATTAAATGCGTGTTGATTGCCTTTCTGGGCCTGGTTGATATAAGTGAAAGTCTTCTGTACCACTAGATTGTATTGCTAGGTTCACTTCAAAGATGAGGGAAGAGACAAAAAAGTTTTATACAGACAATAAAAATAGGCAATTTTACTTCCTATGAGTCCACATATTGCCGTAAATACCCGTTTGCTGATACCAGATAGGATAGATGGAATCACTCGCTTTGCGATAGAGGTACTAAGGCGTATGGTCTTAGCACACCCAGATGTAAATTTTTCATTTTTTTTCGATAGAAAATACGACGAACAATTTTTGTTTGGCGAAAATGTAACCCCCTATGTTATACCCCCTCAGGCACGACATCCTGTACTTTGGTATACATGGTTTCACATCACTGCTAAACGCAAATTCAAAAAAATTAAACCCGACCTGTTTTTTTCTCCTGAATTCTATTTAATAGAACAAAAAGAGATTCCTCAGATTCCTGTTTTTCACGATTTAGCTTATGAGCATTATCCAGAAGATATCTCGCCATGGGCTGCCAGATATTGTAAAAAATATTCCCCCATATATGCATCCCTAGCCTCACACATATGCACAGTATCTGAATACAGTAAGCAAGATATTATATATCAATATCAAATTCCTGAAGATAAATTTACCGTTGTATATAATGGAGCTGGCAAAGCATTTTCTCCAATCCCCTCGACGCTTCATGAAGAGATAAGGAGAAAGTTTACCAATGGACACCCTTATTTTTTATTTGTAGGTACCATACAGCCGAGGAAAAATATAGAATCGCTATTTAGAGCGTTTGATCAATACAAGGAGCAATATCCATCTTCAACCAAATTATTAATTGCCGGGAGGAAAGGTTGGCACTATAATGAGGCCTTGGAGGTATATCAACTCATGCAGTATAGAGATGATGTTATTTTTACGGGGTTTGTGGAGGATGTAGAGCTTCCAGGATTATACAGTGCAGCTGTAGCTTTGTGTTATGTGCCATATTTAGAAGGGTTTGGAATACCATTATTAGAGGCGATGTATTGTGATACGGCAATTCTATGCAGTAATGTAAGTTCTATTCCTGAAGTAGTTGGAGACGCCGCTATTCAGGTTGATCCATTTGATATAACTCAAATAATGAAAGGGCTCCATTCATTAGACACAGATAAAGCGCTTCGAACAGCATTAATTGTGAAAGGCCGGACTCAAAGGAAAAGATTTTCGTGGGATATTACCTATAATAAGATTTGGAGTGTTATTTCTCAATATTTATAGAACTCAAACACGTGTATTCTTCTAACAATCACTTTTATACATTTCTACCAAGATAAATATAACCCAATTCTCGAAAAATTGTATAAAATAAAGGTCAAGTGTTTTGTCTAATAAATTGTGCAATCTACATGAAACAGTATTTCTACCTTTATAGTCTTGTTCTCATATTAATACTTACTTCTGCATGTAAAAGTGCCAGGAAAGCTTACGATAGAGGTGATTATGAATCGGCTATGTTTATGGCACTGGATAAATTGAAATCTTCTCCAGGGAATAAAAAAGCCACTGAAACTGTCCAGATAGCTTATCCTGCCATGTTATCCTATTATTTGGAGAGAATAAACAGGAGTAAACAATCTTCAGATCCTTTAAAATGGGATCATGTGTTAATGGATTATACCTCATTAAATAAGGTCTACGATGAACTTCAACGTACTCCAGCAGCACGGAACCTGCTTCCTGAGGCAAAATATTTTCTCAAAGAATATAATGAGGCTTTGGATCAAACATTGGAAACTCGGTATATCTTAGGAGAGGAGGCTTTATCAAGTAATACGAGAGAAGGAGCCATGAATGCTTATGATCATTTTATGAGAGTTGCTGAACTAAGATCCAATTATAAAGATGTCAATGAAAAAATAGAAATGTCTAGAGAAGCTGCAACGATTAATGTTGAAGTTTCAGGTATAGTAGTGCATTCAAAGAGATATAAGCTGAGTAGTGATTTTTTTATGAGTCAAATGAAAGCTTTTCTACAGCAAGAACCCATCAGTCCATTTGTCAGATTCGTTACACCTGAAAGTGGTCGAGTAAATACTTACAGGATAGATCATACCCTAGCCTTGAGTTTTGAAGACTTTTTAGTTGGGCAATCTCATACAAGAGAGATTCAGGCAGATAGAATCAAGGATAGTGTTGTGTTAGAAGTGACAGAAGTCAAAGATACCACCATTTCCATATATGGGACTGTGGAAGCAAGGTTGTTTGGATTTGAAAAAGAGATTTTATCCAGTGGAATCTTAAAAGTTACTATCACTGATCAATTGGATGGACAGGTGTTACTTGATAAAGAACTTACGGGAACTTTTACATGGTATGATTACTGGGGGTATTATCAAGGGGATAAAAGAGCATTAGACGAAGAAGATATTAAATATTTAGATAGACGTCGCCCAATTAGGGAGCCAGACCCACAAACTATGTTTATTGAATTTACACGACCTATATATGATCAGGCAACGCGTGAACTGACCCGGTTTTACGAAGTCTATTAAGGGGATTTAGAGAGATGGTATACAATAAAATAATATAATATAATTATTCGTCTCTAATCCGTTCTCTTAATTGTACTGGCTTGACTTCCTCAGTTTTACGCAGTCTGCTATTCAAAATTTCAACGAGGAAGGAAAATGCCATGGCAAAATAGATATATCCCTTATCTACATGTTGTTCAAATCCTTCTGCGACCAACATGAAGCCTATCAATAAGAGAAAGGACAAGGCTAGCATTTTCATTGTTGGGCGATTGTTAATATAGCGGCTGATAGGGCCAGCAGCAATTAGCATGATACCTAGCGAGATGACTACAGCGATAATCATGATTCGCACATCGTCGGCAAGTCCTACAGCCGTTAAAATAGAGTCAAAGGAAAATATGATATCCAGGGCGATAATTTGGGCAATCACACTAAAAAAAGTGTTGGCTTTGGGATTATTTGAAGAATCGTCTTCACCCTCTAGTTTGTGATGCATTTCCAAAATAGTTTTAAACATGAGAAACAAGCCTCCTGCAATAAGTATGATGTCTCTCCAACTCAAATCAAAACTATGGTGTAGCTGTTCGGTAAGGTGAATGCCAAATAAGTCTCCCAGATTGAATACGGGATCTTTCAGTTGGACGATCCAGTTGATAGATAACAAGAGGGCTATTCTAAATCCTAACGCGAGCATCAGTCCCAGGTTTCTGGCCTGTTTTTGTTGACTTTCAGGAAGTTTGGAGGTTACAATTGAGATAAAAACGATGTTATCTATTCCTAGGATGATCTCCATAAGCGTCAGCGTAAATAAGCTGACTAATGCATCAACGGTCAATAATTCTGCCATGTCTTAAGAAAAAACGATTCTAGCGCAACTTACGCACAAATCCGTAAAGTCCGAATTCTTCTAAGAAATAAGGAATTACAGATTCACGAAGATACGATTCTTCTTGTGATGAATAAAGGCCGGAAAATATTTTAAATAAGCCTTCTTCATAGACAATATACATACCATGTGCGGGGATAGTTGATATATCTGTGAATTTGTTGAGGTATGGACGTCTAAATGCTCCAACTTGTATAGTATGCGTGAGTTCCGTTCCTTCGCCACTCAATAATGAAAAGTCATCTTTGATAAGCTTAGCCTCTGTGTAGCCTTTTTCCCATACTTTCTGAAGAACATAGTCAGCTGTATTAGCACCTAAATAGGGGCCAAGCATGACACTTACAGGACTATCATCCTCCAAAGGACCTCTTTCCATGGGATTCAATCGAATAAATCCCAGGTGATTGAGATTACTAAAAGTATCAACATCTATCGATTGCTCTAATGTTGTAATTTGGATGCGGAAGATTGTATGGTAATCTTTTTCCTGTGCTTGAGTCCAGATGAAGCACACAAGGCTATAAAGAAACATCAAAAATTTAGCGCATTTTCTCATGGTATATCATTCATTTGATATAATTGATTAACATGAGCGTGTATTGAATACATAATCAGCAGAGGTGATTATGTGAATTTTCTCCTATAATTAATAAAGAAGCAAAATATGAAAAACCGTAATACCTACGGTCAGACATTAAATATTAACGTAAAATATACTAAATGGTGTGTATACTTTGCAAATAGTATTAGACACTTTGTATAAATATCTAACAGGATTTAACAACAGGAAATTTTATTCATTATGCTTGTGGAATTTCCATATTACTGGTTTAACTCCTTCGGAGTTTCAGAAACCCTGAAAGAGTTAAACCAAGAATAGCCGTGGTATTCCACCCAACACCCATCCTGGAGGGATTGAACACATTTTAATTATATTAAATTAATCCAGACTCTAATTCTGATCTTCATAGTATCCTCCCCAGTCGTCATCGTCTTCATCTGGCATATTGAACATGCCACTTAATAGGTCCTTGAATTGAGTACCTGATTCTAACAAGTGTTTCCCCAGCATAGAATATTCGGCCAGACCGTGAAGGATCAGTTCCATGTAGAGATATTGTTGTTCTTGTGTAGCTTTGGGAAACTGCTTTTTTACTACTTTATTAAGTCCAGGGACTTTATCTAATTGCTTTTTGTACTGCTCTTCACTGATATCATTAGCTAGGTCGAGCATATTTCCCTGACTAAACCATTGAACCACTTTTTTATAGGGGTTATCCGGGTCATTCCTTTTGAGTCGTTCTGGGTTGGGAAAATATTCTACAAAAATCGTTCGCAGGGCTTTGCTGATAAGCTTTTGAGCTACAATTGCCGGTCCCTCTTGCTCACCTTCATATACCAATTCAATCTTTCCCGTTATTGCAGGAATAACACCCATTATATCTCCTATGCGGCAGTGGGTATTAGATTCACCATTGAGAATCATTCTTCTTTCACAAGCGCTGGTCAGATTTTCATAACCCGAAATCGTCAATCTCGCTGAAACACCACTTTTCTCATCGACGAATTCACTATGACGAGCTTCAATGGCTATTTGTTCAAGCAGCTTAGCACAAATTTCATCAATTTGAATACTTTCGTCTTGCTCTTTAGCCAACCTGGCTTCCTGTCGTGTGATCTCCATGGAAAGATCAAGTGTTTTAGGATAATGAGTCAGAATTTGACTCTCAATTCTATCTTTCAGCGGTGTTACAATATTTCCCCTATTAGTATAATCTTCAGGGTTGGCAGTGAAAATAAATTGAATATCCAGTGGAAAACGAAGTGTGAAACCTCTTATCTGGATATCTCCCTCCTGAAGCATATTAAATAGGGCTACCTGTATTCTCGGTTGCAAATCGGGTAATTCATTAATGGCAAAAATGGCTCTATGTGACCTTGGGATAAGTCCAAAGTGTATGACTCTTTCGTCAGAGTAGGGTAATTTTAGTGAGGCAGCCTTAATAGGGTCTACATCTCCCACAAGATCCGCTACTGTAACATCTGGGGTAGCCAATTTTTCCGTATACCTTTGAGACTTGTGAATCCAATCTAATGGAGTATCATCGCCTTTTTCTGCTAACAGGTCTCTGGCATATCTAGACAATGGCTGAAAAGGATCATCGTGGATTTCTGAACCTTTTACTGCAGGTATATATTCATCCAGTAGCTCCGTCATTTGCCGTGCGATTCTGGTTTTTGCCTGGCCACGTAGTCCCAAGAGAATGATATTATGACGTGAAAGAATGGCCCTTTCAAGATCTGGGATCACAGTTTCTTCATAACCGACAATTCCCTTAAAGATCGTCTCCTTATTTTTTAATTTCAGGATAAGATTTTTTCGCAATTCGTCTTTTACAGAGAGAGGTTGGTAGCCAGATGCCTTCAGTTCGCCCAAGGTATGTATACGGGTCAATTTACTGGTTTCAATCATCAGAAAGATTATTTTTATACAAGTTAGTCTCCAAAAGTTAAACCCCAAAATAGGTATATAGTTGTCATGTATATTTCCCTTTTATACTCTATCACGTATATTGCTGAATGTACTCAATTCAGACATAATATATGGAAATACGATTATCAACAAGTTTTCGAGTAATAATTGGTATGAATGAATAGAAATTATATGATAAAGTAAGCAAGGAGGGTTTCAAAATGTTTACAAATTAATAGTTCGAATGATTATATGCAAAGGTGGGAAACCAAAGAATATACAAATTGGCTGTTAGATCCAAACTTACATTTTGGTTTGTTAGCTAAAAAAGTTTGGTCCTTTCAATCAACAACAAATCCTCATTTGATTAAATATCTTCAATACCTAGGGAAGAATCAAATGACTTATATACCCATTTCGTTTTTTAAAGCCTTTGAGATGAAGTCGGGCGAAAAATGGCAAGAACAAATGGTATTTGAGAGTAGTGGTACTACGGGACAAGTCAGGTCCAGACATTTGGTAAAAGATATCCAACTGTATGAAAGAATGGTAATGGCGTGTTTTTTTCATTTTATGGAAAAGGATGAGTATCGAATTCACGCACTATTACCTTCTTATCTGGAACGAGGGAATTCCTCATTGGTTTATATGACAAAAGTATGGATGGACCAGTTTGGGTTACCTGGAAGTGGATATTATCTCTATAATTTTGAAGCACTGGAACAGTCCTTAAGCGAGGCGATAGATGCAGGTGAAAGAATTTTATTAATAGGTGTTGCATTTGCGTTGTACGATTTTGCTTCTACATGCCAAATACAGCTACCAGAAGATGCTATTATCATAGAGACTGGGGGAATGAAAGGTAGAAAAGAGGAGTTGACCCGAAGCGAATTGCATAAGCAATTGAAGGCTGGACTGGGTGTGAGTAAGATTTATTCAGAATATGGCATGACGGAATTGATGAGTCAGGCTTATACCTTAGGGGACGAAAAATTTTGGTGTCCACCTTGGATGAAAGTAGAAATTACGGATATACATATACCCTATTTGACACTCCCTACTGGCCATACAGGTCGAATACAGATCATGGATCTTGCAAATATTCATACCTGTTCATTTATTTCTACAGATGATTTAGGTAGAATGTATGAAGATGGAAGTTTTGAAGTACTTGGAAGAATTGATCAAAGTGAATTGAGAGGGTGTAGTCTTATGTACGAATAGTTTGTTCATAATTTTCGTATAAGAATGTAAATATATAGATATGAGCGAAGTAAATAATGTAGCTGAAAAACATATAGATTTAAAAGTAACAGGCATGTCGTGTACGAATTGTGCCTTAAGTATAGAGCGATTTTTAGAAAAGGAGGGATTAAATGAGGTTTATGTAGACTTTGCAAATGAAGAAGTCTCATTTGAGTTAAACTCAGAAAAGGAATTGCCTAAAATTGTCAAGGGCATTCACAGCTTGGGTTTCAAGGTTGTCGAAGAAACGCCAATACGGAAATCAGCATGGTCAAAGGTTGAAATATTATTTGCGATAGCATTGGTTTTTACTATTCCTTTGCTTTTGCATATGTTCCTACCTATTCCACTATTACACAATCCTTATTTCCAATTGATCATTTCAATACCTGTCTTTATCATAGGGGTAGTTCACTTTGGGATGAGTGGTTGGAAATCTCTGAGATCAGGCGTACCTAATATGGATGTATTAATTATTATGGGGGCAAGTGCCGCATTTTTGTATAGTTTGTTCGGGACCCTTACACATGCAGGACCCTCGTTTTTGTTTTATGAAACTGCGGCAAGCATTATTACCATTGTGCTATTGGGAAATGTTCTGGAACATCGTGCAGTTAAAAAAACGACTTCATCCATAAAAGCACTGACCAAGCTACAGCCTATTTTCGCCAAAAAGGTACTATTCAATCAAAATGAAGAAGAAATTACGGAAGTTAGGTTACGTGAAATTGAAGTTGGAGATATAATTCAAGTGTATGCGGGTGATCAAATACCTGTTGATGGTATCATACAACAGGGATCAGCAGAAATTGATGAATCAATGTTAACGGGTGAGAGTGTTCCGCTTGAAAAATCTATTTCAGATCGCGTGCTTGGAGGTACATATGTAATAAGTGGCAATCTCAGAATTTTGACAGAGAAAGTAGGAAAGCAAACTACGCTTTCTCAAATTATTGATTTAGTTAAAAAGGCACAGGCTGATAAACCTGAATTACAGCGATTAGCAGATACAATCAGCGCAGTCTTTGTTCCTTCAGTGATAGGTATATCGATACTTACTTTTATACTTTCATTTTTCGTATTTGCTATCTCTTTACAGGCAAGTATTATACATAGTGTTGCTGTGCTTGTCATCTCCTGTCCTTGTGCCATGGGACTAGCTACGCCTACAGCGGTGGTTGTTGGAATTGGGAGAGCGTCTAAAAATGGTGTCCTTATCAAAGGGGGAAGAACCCTTGAGGCATTATCGTCCATTCAACGAGTAGTCTTTGACAAGACGGGTACGTTGACAACGGGAAATTTTGCAGTACAGGCTTTGCACTGCAAAGATGAGGATAGGGAATATATTCAATCATTGATCCATGCTATGAGTAAAAGCTCTAATCATCCAGTATCAAAATCTCTGACAAAGGCTTTTGAAAATACTCATCCTCTTCCACTGACAAATGTAATGGAGCTCAATGGAATGGGTATTCAAGCTAATGATATGGAAGGAAATACATTTGCCATGGGTTCTCATAAAATGGCTAAGGGATTGACACAAGATTTGAGTCACCAGACCTATGTTATCAAAAACGAAAGGATTATTGGGATGTTAGATCTTAAGGACGAAATCAAGTCAGATGCCAAGGAAGTCATAGATTTTTTCAAATCACAGGGAATCACGACAACATTGTTAAGTGGCGACCGACAGGATAAATGTGATCAAGTCGCTACAAGTCTGGGAATAGATGAAATATATGCTGAACAATTGCCTCATGAAAAACTCCAGTTGATATCACAGTTTTCCCAAAGGGAATTTACTGCTATGGTAGGGGATGGTATAAATGATGCTCCTGCTCTTACTCAAGCAACGGTTGGTATTTCTCTCAGTGAAGCTACACAGGTTGCCATTCAGTCTGCTCAGATCATCCTTCTCAATGGAAATCTCTCGAGTCTTACTTTTTTATATAGATTAGGTAAACAAACTATGCTTACAATCAGACAGAATTTATTTTGGGCATTCATATACAATGTCATTGCTATTCCTGTCGCAGCATTAGGATTTCTCAGCCCTATCATTGGAGCATTTGCAATGGCGATGTCTGATGTAATAGTTATCGGAAACTCTCTGAGATTGCGAATGAAAACGTTGTAACTTGCTATTGACATGCACAACGCTTTTTGAGCTTCACAAAATGAAAGGTAACATATCCTCTTACTACCAATCCCCATTCATCATTGGGTTGTAACAGAAAGATATCGTTACCTGGGGTATCGTATTTAATATCGGTGTAATACAGATTTGCTTCGAGAGAAGTGGATATGTTTTTATGGAGAAAAAGTCGAATTCCTCCGAACCCGCCAACGCCTAAATTTCTATACTTATATTCTCCATTAAAGGTATCATTATTTTCCAATAGTCCTTCATCAACTACATTTCCTCTTCCATAGATCCCTTCAGCGCCGATAAACAACAACCAGGGGCCGACAGGCAAATTAGCTTCATATCCCAACCTTACGTCCCAATCCTCTTTTTGGGCTGAGTAATTACTAAATCTTTCAATTCCATCGGGAATGTCAATATCCGTGGATCTTGTGGAAGCACTTATTCTAAAGACATTATTTAGGTCCCAATGAAATTTGTACTGCAAACCATTAACAAAATTAGCGGTGAAGGGTGTACTATCATAATAGTCAGAGAGCTCAGGAATGTGATGAATACTTCCATATTGTATCCCTATTTCATGAGTCTGTGGATAGAACAGTGGTTGTTGTGAGTATGAATTGAAGTACTGGAATCCCAAAATAACTATTATCGCAAGACGCTTCATATATATATATTTAGCAGTTAGTATATATAATCGAAAGTAAGGGCAAGAACTATGCCCTATCTATAAATGTATCAGTAATATTTCTTCTACGTAGATAATTTTTTGTCAAATAGTACAAGATACAACTATGGGTTTACGATGTATCTTTGACAGCGGTTTATTAAATATATCAAATTCTGGTTAAGGTAAGAACACAGATACATCGACATGCTCTAAATCAACAGCATAGCGAATAAGAATGAATTGATTCACACTAGTTCTGGATAATTTGTAAAAAAATAATATATTTACTCTCGTTGCGTTTTGTTGCTTATCTCTTAGGAGAAAAGTACATCTTCTTATCACTTGTTGAAACTTATCATAACCATGAGGAAATCGCATAAGCTGTACAAGCTTATAGGGGCGTTAACAATGTCTGAAAAGCGGTACTTTAGTTTATATGCCAGTAGACATACCATTGGAAAAAAAAATTTATCTATTAGATTATTTGAGATAATTGAGCGTAATGCTATCAACAATGACAAAGAATTACGCCAACAACTCAAGGTCAAGGGAATGGAATTGAAAAATATTTCATCTGATAAGAATTATTTATTCAATTCGATATTGCGAAGTCTGAACGAATTTCATTATGCCAAAACAAGTAATCTAAAAATCAAAACGTTATTACATCAGGCAGAAGTACTTCACACAAAAAAATTATATGAGATTGCACTTGAACTGATAGAAAAGGCGAAAGTTGATGCATGGAATCACCAGCAATATTCCATGTTTATTGAAGCTTCAAAAATGGAGATAAATTGTAGGACTATATCTGGTGACACTGAGTCATTGAATGATATTATGAAGGATATGAAAAAGGCAATGAGCATGTTGGATAGTTTACATACTTCCATGCAATTATATGCTCAGGTTTTTACTTTATATCATGTTGCATGTGAACAAGGTAGTGTAACGGTTAAAGATCAGTTGAAGACAATCATGTCTCACACATTTCTACATGATGAATCTCATACTTCTTCATTATATGCCAAAATGTATATTATCCATACATATAGATTAAACTATATGATACTCAGGGATAAACAATTATTATTAGAATTGAATCAGAAAATGTGGCAAATGTTTTTGACATTGGAAGACGAAGTATTGAATGCGCCAGAAAAGTATATACAGTTATTAAAAGAGCTTTCAGAGTTCTTTGTGAAAGAATACAACGACTCAGTCAATTCAGTGTTAGAAGATTTTCGAAGGCTTTACCACAAATGGAAGTATACTCCTGGCGTTTTTGATATCTATGCAGAATTTTGGAAAGAATTCTATTCTACCTTATTAGCCTTTTATCATATGTCTTATGACCAGGTAGTTGTTCATATGAAAACATTGGAGAGGTTCACTCATGAACATGTGAAGCAGCTGGAGCCTGCTATTATAGGGACAATGTGCTATTTGAAAATATTATTTCACATTCAAAATCAACAATTCAACAAATCTTTGCAGGTTGCCCATGAATTTTTTCAATCACATTATACAGATGATCAGGATACGATAAAGATTTATCTTTCCATACTCATATTAAAGATATTGATCTATATCAATCTGAACGATCTGGTAGGAATTAAATTAATCATAAGGGAGACTCACATTCAATTGAAGAAATCAAAGTACAAACGGCCTGTGATTAGTGCTGTATTGTCGTTTTTAAATCAACAAGCTATCGAGAAGGGAGATAATTATATTCCATCCCAAGCTAGAATTATCGAAATTACGAATGAGCAACAATCGTTAGTACCTTTTTTTCAGGGAGAGATGCCCTATTTAGACTTATTACAAGCAAAAGGATAATATTATGTAGGAGCTACATATCAATGAGAGCTTCCCATGGGTTCTTTTTGCTTGTTGGGTTTTGGAATTAAAGAAAGCGGCTTTTTGATTTGTTTCTGTTCTAGTGCCCAGTCCAGTACTTCATCCATTCGGGATACATAGTGGATTTCAATTTTGTTTATATAATCCTCTTTTATTTCACTTACATCCTTTTCATTTTCCTGGCTAAGGATAATCTCTTTGATACCAGCTCTTATAGCTGCTAGTACTTTTTCTTTTATTCCTCCTACAGGCAGCACCTTGCCTCTTAATGTAATTTCTCCTGTCATAGCCAGAGAAGGCTTTACCAGGCGTTGGGTAAACAATGAGGCTAAGGAAGTAAAAATGGTGATTCCTGCAGAGGGGCCATCTTTAGGTATTGCTCCGGCAGGTAAGTGTAGGTGTACATCCCAGTATTTAAATGCTTCATAGGGGATGTTAAAGGATTCGCAGTGTGATTGTAGATAAGTGAATGCAAGTGTAGCAGATTCTTTGATGACTTCTCCAAGTCTTCCCGTCATGCTAAGCTTACCGCTACCTCTCGTAAGTGTAGATTCGACAAATAATATTTCACCACCCACCGCAGTCCAGGATAGTCCAATGACCACCCCGGGTTCGTCTATACGCTGGTACATTTCATTTTCGAATTTTTTTACCCCGAGAAATTTTTCAAGGTTAGATTTATTTATCCTGACTGACTCTTTTTCTTCTAACACAATTTGTTTAGCAACCCCGCGAAATATGGAAGCGAGCTGTTGGTTAAGTCTACGTACGCCTGCTTCCCTTGTATAGTGTTCAATTACAAATTGAATGGCTTTAGGACTTATATGAACCTGATTTGCTTTTAAGCCATGATCCTTTCTCAGTTTAGGAATTAAGTGTCGTTTGGCGATTTCCTTTTTCTCTTCCTGAGAATAGCTATTAATCTGAATAATTTCCATCCGATCTATCAAGGCAGGATGTATCGTACTAAGGGTGTTGGCTGTAGCGATGAACATGATGCGAGAGAGATCATATTCTACCTCCAGAAAGTTATCTCTAAAATGGTCATTTTGCTCTGGATCAAGCACTTCTAACAATGCTGAAGCAGGATTACCACGAAAATCATTTCCCACTTTATCTATTTCATCCAGCATAAAGACAGGGTTACTCGTATGAGCTTTTTTCAACCCTTGAATAATTCTTCCTGGGAGTGCGCCTATGTATGTTCTCCTGTGTCCTCTGATCTCTGCTTCATCTCTTACGCCTCCCAGAGAGATATGCACAAATTCTTTGCTGAGTGCTCTGGCTATAGATTTACCCAAAGAAGTTTTACCTACACCTGGAGGTCCATAAAAACAAAGAATAGGAGCTTTCTTATCAGACTTTAGGGTTAAGACTGCCAGATATTCCAGAATTCTTTGTTTGACTTTTTCCAGGCCATAGTGATCTTCATCCAGAATTTTCTGGACTTTGGAGAAATCATATTTATCTTCGGTATAGTTTTGCCAGGGAAGTTCGAGTAACCATTCCACATAATTCATGACGATGGCATAGTCTGGCATAGCGGGGTTCAGGCGCGAGAGACGCACTAACTCCTTATCAAATACGCGATCTACCTCTTCCGGCCAATGCTTGGCTTCTGCTTTTGCTTTCAGTTCCTGTATCTCCGATTCATACGTATCTTCCCCTAATTCGTCCTGTATAGCACGAATTTGTTGCCGTAGAATGTATTCTCTCTGTTGTTTATCCAGGTCGCTTTTAACCTTTGTCTGTATTTCTTCACTGAGTTCCAGGACCTGTAGCTCGCTGTGTAAATGTTGTAGGACAAGCTCACATTTACTCAGCAATTCGTTGAATTCGAGTATTTCTTGTTTATCCTCAACGTCGAGGTTTAGGTTAGCGGCGATAAAATTGGCAAGGAAACTGAGGCTTTCTATATTTTCCAGCGCGATTTTGGCCTCACTGGGTATATTGGGGGCTAAATCGATGATCTTTGAAGCTTCCTCTTTTAAGCTATACATAATTGCCTTTGCCTGGTCCTGTGAAGGATATAGCTCAGCAAGTTTGTGTACTTTAGCTGTAAAATACGGCTCTTCAGTTAAAAATTCATCAATTTGTATTCTGCTTCTACCTTGAATGACGATAGTGATGCTCCCATCGGGCATTTTTATTAATTTAAGAATACGTGCAATGGTGCCCGTTTGATAGAGATCACTCGCGCTGGGGTTTTCTATATCAAAATTTCTCTGGGCTACTACACCTATTTGCTTCTTCTCCTGCTTGTAAGCATCTTTTACTAATCGAATAGATTTATCTCTTCCCACCGTAATGGGAATCACCACTCCGGGAAAAAGAACTGTATTCTTAAGGGCAAGAATTCCTATTTGTTCTGGGATTACCTCTTCCGCCATTTCTTGTTCTTCGATCTGCGTACCAATAGGTATCTCCGCTTCAAATAATGTATCGCTATCTAATTGTAAAAATGTCATATATATTTTCCCAACATTCCTTTACGTGGTAATACGTCAAATTTATGATAAAAACCAAACATTACTACTGCAAAGCACATGCCCGAACCGAAAATTTATTAACAAATGGAAAAATTGTCAGGTTTATCGATTGAGCCATTCCTTGAAATACCTGGATTTATCAATGCTGACTATTGCTTCAATATCTGCAGTCGGGTTGAGGTCTATTTTGATTCTGCTCTTGGAGTAAGGAAACATCTGTTCTATCGCATCAAAGTTGATGATAAATTGACGATTTATCCTAAAAAATTGATGAGGATTTAATAATTCTTCCAGCTTACCTAATGTATAATCTACAATATGCTGGCGATTATCATGTGTTATGAGAAACACATATTTTTTTTGACCAAAAAAATACGCAACGTCTTCCACTTTGATCGATTTGATTTTATCCCCAGAAGTAACAATAAATCTTTGTTGATAGTGATCTTTTCTACTTTCTTCAAGCATAGAGACCAAAGATTGATAGTCGATAGGGGTATTGGATAACTGCGCCTTTTTGTATTTCTCCAGGCTATGAGCAAGTTCTTCTTCTTCGATGGGTTTTAGCAGGTAAGCAATACTATTGTGCTTAAAAGCTCTGATCGCATATTGATCATACGCTGTGGCAAAGATAATAGGAGATTGTATTTCAATTTGTTCAAGTATATTAAAAGAGTTCCCATCTGCCAAATGGATATCCATGAATATGAGATCCGCTGTATGATTAGAAAGCCATTTAACCGATTCATCCACCGAATCAATGACCCCTAATACTTCTACCTCTGGCGCTAGTTTCGCCAAAAGCCTCTCTAGTCTACGAGCTGCCAGGGGTTCATCTTCGATGATCAGTATGCGAAACATTATTTATCACATTCACCCATCACTGGATCAATTGAACCAATTAACACAACGGTATCTGCTATCGTACTTCCTTCCATCATGGGCTCTAACGCTTGGAGGTTAGTAAAGGAAGGAGAGTTGATCTTACATCTCCAAGGCGACCCAGTTCCATCAGAGATAAAGTGGAATCCCAATTCACCTTTGGGAGCTTCTATTGCGTGGTAGATCTCTGCACCTTCAGGAGGAATAACACCCACATCAGTCATCATAAAGTCGTGGATCATACCTTCCATAGAATAATATACCTCATCCTTAGAAGGATAGGTCTTCTTGGCATCATCAACTCTAATAATCCCTTCGGGTATTTTTGCCATGAGCTGATCTAGAATTCTCAGGCTCTGCTCCATTTCATCCATTCTCACAAGATATCTTGCAAGACAGTCGCCTTCCTCTCTGATAGGTATATCAAATTCGAGATTCTCATATACCAGATATGGTTCGAATGTACGTATATCGTGTGCTACACCTGAAGCTCTAAGGGTAGGACCTGTCAATCCCAGATCTATTGCCTCTTCCTTGGTAAGGACACCTACATCTTTATTTCTGTTAAGCCATATGGCATTATTGGCCAATAACTTTCTCCATCCTTTCAGTTCCTTCTTGAAATGTTCTTTCCAGGCTCTGATTTCATCTGCTACACTGTCCTCAAGGTCGTACTGTATTCCACCAATACGACAGTGACTTACTGTGAACCTTACTCCTGCCATTTTGTCAAAAATAGTGTAGAGGCTTTCTCGTTCGCGGAACGTCCATAAGAACATTGAGATTGCCCCAGCATCCATCACCATTGTTCCCAGCCATAATAAATGTGCAGATATTCTTGCCAGTTCACACGCAATAGTACGTATATGTTGTGCTCGGGGAGGAGCTTCTATACCTGCTAACTTTTCAACTGCCAAGCAATATGCTACGTTATTGGAATAAGGAGACATGTAATCCATACGATCGGTGTAGGGCATGAACTCCTGATAAGTTTTATTTTCGGCAATTTTTTCAATACCTCTATGCAAGTATCCAATGTCTACAACAGATTTGATTATTGTTTCTCCATCGACTTCAAGTACGACTCTTAAAACACCGTGAGTGGCAGGATGCTGAGGTCCCAGATTTATTACCATTTGTGTACCCAGCGGATCATCTTCCACTTCTACAAAAGTATGCTTATCCTCCAGACGCTTGTATATCGCATGCTGGTGTTTTGGAAAAAAGACTGGACTTACTTTGTCGTTAATACTTTCCTTGGTAGGAAATATGTCGTTGCTCATATAATTATACTTACACTTTCTCCAATAACTTATGAAAAAATGAAAAGTTATATAGAGTTTGAAATTAGTAACAACTATGGGAAAAGCAAAGAATTGAATGAAATAGCTTACAGGATAATATCTGCTGCGCTGAACAGATCTGGTACGGAAAAGTCGGCCTCGGTTTGGAGAATTGAACTTACCAGGATCGTAGTGCATCCCATCTTATTACCTGCAATTACATCTCTTTCGCTATCTCCGATAAGCATAGACTTATGTGGAGTTAAACTGTATTTGGCAATAGCTTTTTCCAACATTAGGGTATCGGGTTTTCTGCAAAAGCATCCCCCGTTATGTTTGGGATGATGTGGGCAGTAATAAATATCTTCCAGATCAATTCTATATTGTAAAAGAATAAGTTTAAGGTGGTTGTGAAATACATGCATTTGATCGAGAGTATACATATTACGTGCAATGCCACTCTGGTTGGTAACGATGAACAATCTATATCCTCTTTGTTGAGCTTTGAGACATAGTGGAATAATTCCTGGAACCAAAAGGAAATCCTTTATCTTATGCGTGTATCCATGATCTACATTGATGATTCCATCCCGGTCAAGAAATAGCGCTTTGTCCCGTTCCATGAAAGAATTTGGCTATTAATGAGGTTATTCAAAGATAAATTATCATACAAAGTAATCTTTTTTGCTGTATTGCTTGAAAAATACATTCAAAACAAATGTATAATCTGCTAATTGCTTAACTAATAGTTTGTAATGCTGCATAAGAAGTATAGTAGGATAAATAAAAGCTATATATGGATAAATGCAGTCAGATTGTATATTTGGGGACTCGATGCATAATTATACGCTCGATTAATGATTTTAATCATTGAATCCACAATGAAAACGAAATAAAAAGGTATATTTTAAGGTGTTTTATATGAAGGAAACTATGGTAGAAACTGAAATTTCCATGGAGTTGAACACTGGTGTATTTCAGGAAATGGGTAATGGTTCACATGAAATGGTGATGTTTTGTAAGGACAATGATTCTGGACTTCAAGCAATCATTGCGGTTCACAATACAACATTGGGTCCTGGAGTGGGGGGAGTGCGTATGTGGCCATATCATACGGAGCAAGATGCACTGACAGACGCACTAAGGCTATCCAGAGGGATGACATATAAAAATGCTTTGGCAGGATTAAATTTTGGTGGAGGAAAGGCAGTTATCATAGGAGATAGTAGAAAAGATAAGACAGAAGCTTTATTGAGAAGATTTGGCAGATTTGTCAATAACCTTGGCGGTAAATACTACACTGCTGAAGATGTGGGGATGAATGAAGATGATATGGAGTTAGTGGGAATGGAAACTCCATATGTTACCGGAAAGTCTCGATTGTTGGGAGGGAGTGGAGATCCTTCAGTGGTAACTGCATATGGTACATATATTGGGATCAAGGCTGCGTTAAAATATGTAACAGGGAGTGAGTCTCTTTCAGGTAAAAAAGTTACCATTCAGGGAGTCGGAGCAGTAGGTGCGGACCTTGCGCGTCGGTTGGCGAAAGAAGGTGCTCAATTGTTTATATATGATATTTTTCAAGATCAGCTGGAAGAAGTTGCCAAAGATACAGGAGCTAAGATATTGTCTTCCGACGAAGTATACAGTCATCCTGTAGATATATTTAGCCCCTGTGCATTGGGGGGAGTAATGAATGAGCACAGTATTCAGCAGCTCAATTGTAAGATTATTGCTGGTGCAGCCAATAATCAACTACTCCACGAAAGTCAGGATGGACAAAGATTGACACAAAGGGGGATATTATATGCGCCAGATTTTGCGATAAATGCAGGGGGAATCATAAATATCAGCGTAGAATATGAAGAAAACGCGTATAATCCAGATCGCGCAATGCATAAAGCTGAAAGAATTTATGATACTCTCTTAAAGATTTTTAACATTGCAACTGAGAAAAATATAACGACACATGAAGCTGCAGTATGGTTAGCAGAAGATAGAATAGAGCGATTAAGCAAAAACTTCAGATTTATCTAGCATATGATCACCAGAAGGCAAATACGAGAGAAGGTAATGCAAGCTGTTTATGCCTGTAGAATATCCGGACAGAAACCTGAGACAATTTTCGACTTGATATTAAAGGAAATGTATCAGGAAGTTGAAGAAGTGGAAAAGAAGAAGAAAAAGCTGACTGGTGATACTCGTCTACTCACATCGCTCTATTATGAATCTATGAAAAACTCTGAGCTATATGATCAGCATATACAGCGAAAAGCGGAGAACTGGGAGTTGGAACGCATTGCCTTATTAGACAGAATTCTCATGCATATGGCTATATGTGAGATGTTAAATTTTGAGGATATACCCGTTAAAGTTACCATTAATGAATACCTCGAATTGGCAAAGGCTTATAGCACGCCAAAAAGTAGTAAGTTTATCAATGGTATTTTAGATGGTTTATACAATGATTTTAAATCAGAGGGTAAAATCACTAAATCAGGGAGAGGTCTTATCGATTCTACTCCGAATAAACCCAGTAATTGAATACATTACATATCATATTGCAACAGAACCTATCACAACAGAATAAATGGCTGTAATCACGCTTATACCTGGAGATGGAATTGGTCCGGAAATTACAGAAGCAGTAACAGCGATCCTGGATGAAGCAGGCGCCGATCTTCAATACGATGAACACAGCGCGGGAATTACTGCATTGAGGGAGACAGGAGAACTGATCCCTCCTTCATTAATTGAATCTATTCAACAACATAAAGTGGCCCTTAAGGGTCCATTGACAACACCTGTAGGGGAGGGATTTAAAAGTATCAATGTGACGCTGAGGCAGATGTTTGATTTGTATCAAAATATCCGTCCTTGCAAATCTATACAAGGGGTCTCTACGCTGTTTACAGATGTAGATCTCGTACTTTTCAGGGAAAATACAGAAGGACTATACTCAGGGTTTGAGATCTATGATCCCCGAAATGAAATTGCGGATGCTATAGCTCGTATTTCTCGTAAAGGATCTGAAAGGATCATACGAGCAGCATTTGAATATGCGATCAAACATAACCGAAAGAAGGTTACTATCGTACATAAAGCTAATATCATGAAGCAATCCAGCGGATTGTTTCTGAAAGTTGGAATGGATATTGCGAAAGAATACGGTGATATTGAGGTGGAGGAGCGCATTATTGACAATATGTGTATGCAACTGGTGATGTATCCCGGTAAATATGATGTATTGGTCACTACCAATTTGTTTGGGGATATATTATCAGATTTGTGTGCAGGGTTAGTAGGAGGGTTGGGAATCGTTCCAGGTGCCAATATGGGAACTGACTGTGCGATATTTGAAGCTGTACATGGAAGCGCTCCCGATATCGCGGGTCAAAATAAAGCTAATCCCACAGCGTTGCTACAGTCAGCTATTATGATGCTGAAACATATTGATCAAAAAGATGTTGCAATGAGAGTGGAAAAAGCATTATTTCAAACACTCAATGAACCAAGCAAACGGACTGCTGATTTAAGAGGTGAAAGTACCACAGAGGCCTTTGCTGAATATGTTATTCAGAATCTATCTTAAAAACGCATTATATTTGTAACTTAACAATAAACACTGAAGTCGATTATGAAAAACTTACTTTCAAGTTTGCTGACAATTGCTCTCATCTTAAGTTTTGCTGCATGTACTAACGACGCAAGCGAATCTGAAACAGGAGTAGCTACTGCTTCCACTGCATCTTCAGAAAATGCTGTGAGCGATAACACTGCCGCTAGCAATGCAGTTAACAAACCCGAGTATCTTCGCAAAGCTGAAGAATTACCTAAAACTACAGCAGCGTTCAGTATGGAGTCTTATGACTTTGGAAAAGTAAATGAAGGAGAAGAAGTGTACCATAAGTTCGAATTTACAAATACAGGAAGTGAAGATCTTGTAATAACGTATATCAGACCTTCTTGTGGATGTACTACTCCTGAGTGGAGTGAAGAGCCCGTTTCACCTGGAGAAGAGGGATATATAGATGTGAAGTTTGACTCCAAGGGAAAAGTTGGAACACAGGTGAAAAACATTACAGTTTTTGGTAACTTTGAAGGTGATACTCACCGTGTGTTGAAACTTACAGGTGAAGTTTTAAGCGAATAAACAAATTTTATTTTAATACATGTTTTTACCTACTATCCTGTTACAGGCTGAAAACCAGCCTCCTGGAGGGTTTAATATCCAAATCCTTTTTTTTATAGGCATCTTAGCTATTTTTTATTTTTTCATGATCAGACC
>CAZZEC010000076.1:0-1543 GCA_964652565.1 uncultured Bacteroidia bacterium | reverse complement strand
AAATCCTTTTTTTTATAGGCATCTTAGCTATTTTTTATTTTTTCATGATCAGACCCCAGCAGAAACGTCAGAAGGAAGAGCGGACATTTCGCGAAAGTCTAAGCAAAGGCGATGAAGTAGTTACTATTGGAGGGATGCATGGAAAGGTGGTTAGCCTGGATGATTCATCTGCTGTGGTTCAGGTGGATGACAGCGTCAAGATCAGATTTGATAAAACTGCCCTTCGTTCTCCCTCTGCGCCTAAGGAAAAATGAGGATAATAAGAATGTTGTGAAGCTACGAATGAGATCATTTACCCGTAGTCTTTTAATAGATAGGAAAAAAACCAGGAACCAAGGATTAATTTTTGTCATTTCTTTGTTTATGGCATCTGTTTTTTGGTTCCTGGTTAATCTCAATAAAACCTATCAGACACATATTTCCCTTCCTGCAAAAATTGAGGAGATACCTGAAGACGTACAGATCATTCCTTTTGTCTTTCCAGATATTGTCGTAAATGTTCAGGGAATGGGTGGTATGCTTATGTCTCACATTCTCAACTTTCAGCGTGATACCCTAAGAATAACATACGACTCAGAACTACAGGAAGGCTATTTATTAACACAAGCGTATAATAACACGCTGAGAAATACTGTCAAAGGTCTTGACTTGATGTCAATCCAGTCTCCTGATAGTCTCCGTTTTGAAGTACAGAAGAAGGTCTCTAAAAAAGTACCTATTCGGCCCAGAATTACCGTTCAACTCGCTTCTGCCCACCTATTGGAAGACGAACCTGAATTGTATCCTGATTCTATTCGAATTGTAGGTCCGGAAAGAATACTTGATACCATCCGATCATGGCCCACGCAAGCGGTCGAAACTCCCAGGTTAAAGTCAGAACGTGTACTGCCTGTATCTCTTGTAGATACAGTCCCACAATTGCTGATAGAACCCAAAACCGTGTACTATCAAGTAAAGCCAAAATTGTACACCCAAAGTGTACTAACTATTCCCATAGAAATATCTGGAATACCTGAAGGATTTGATGTTAAATGGAATCACCATGAACTCACCGTATCCTGCCTCGTTCCGATGGATTATTATGAAAAAGCTATCAGTGAATCACAACCCTACGTGATTCCTTTTGAGCATTTAACACAGGATATTCCCTATGTGCTTCCCGATCTGTCCTACCTCCCCAATCAAATAAAAATACTGTATGTGGAACCCTCCAGGTTGGAATTTGTGATTGTCGAGCAATACGTAAAAAGCTGAAGCAGCCTGTAAAGCCCCCACATCGAGTACCATAGTCGACACATTCCCACGTTGAACATAGGCATCGAAGCGCTTAATAAGACCACATCACGATGTGGTCTTACGTGTTTCAGTCCTCACTATGCTGGACAGTGGCCTCGAATCATAATGCGTTATAGCAATCTTCCCCGATGAGAGAAGTTTCAGTCCTCACTATGCTGGACAGTGGCCTCGAATAAGTAAGGGGATATGAAAAAAAGATTGCAATAGAGGGTTTCAGTCCTCAATATGAAGGAAAGAGGCCTCGAAT
>CAZZEC010000075.1:1178-28153 GCA_964652565.1 uncultured Bacteroidia bacterium | reverse complement strand
GAGTGCAAAGGTAGATAATTTTTATAAACCAAAATAACGGATGCATCAAGATTAAAGATGTAAGAATTTCCGAATTTTTTTCAGTGATAATTTGATGGTTGCAAAATAATTATTTGTATGTTTCGTACTCTAATTGTGCGAATTATATAAGTTAGCATTAAATCCGTTATTTTCAGCGATTCGAAAAATTTGGGTCCATCTTGTTATAAAAGCTTAATAAGACGTATATTTACTAGTATCGAACGAACATTTTCTATTTCAATAAATTGTGATGAAACCTATCATATTGCCTGAAGAAAAATTAGATGAGCTTGCTCAGAAGGTATCCGCAGCGTTGATCAGTGGGCACTATTTCCATAACGAAGAAATTAGAGGGGACGAGATTAAAAACTTCGCTGAGCATCAGCAAGTAAACAAGTTTTTATTATTTCAGATATATCAAGTTTGGAATATTCAAATAAGCAAACTTAAGCACCCATACTTCGACTTTTCTCACCCTGAAGTAGAACAAGAGCTTACCTCCCTTAGAAACCTCCTGTCACAACATATTAATATTTCCAAGGAAGATTTTGAACCACTACTCAAGCGAGCGATATATAATAACCTTAAACTGTTATTAGATCCCTCTGCGAGTTTTGAAGACTTTTTCTTTCTCGACAAGGACACTATATCTCTGGATTTATTTTCTCAATATGCCCCATTTTTTACTGATCTGGACTTTATTGTTAATAGCATATTAAGATATCATCAGAAACATACAATCACTCAGATAGAAAAGTCCACCTTCTTTTCGAAGATGGAAAAAGTGATTATGCTCTATGACGAAAAAAGTCATAATAGCTTTGAAGATCACAGAAAGGATGTCCTTTCAAAGATATTACAACGCAATATTGATGATGTGCTCATGGAAGTAGAGCAGGAATTGAGAGCTTCTCAGCAACAGGAAGCATACATTGACACCTATGAGGAGGCCTCATATGAAAGTCTAGAATACGAGACATCCCAATCTTCGCAACCTGATAATGTTCCCCAACATGAAGTGAAATACAATTTCTTCGAAACAGTGAATTCTGACAATGACGATAGCGCATTTGACTTTAGTGATGATATCGATGATCTAGATATAAATAAACAAATACAAGAACAACCGGAACAAAGACCGGCAGCCTCATGGGAATCTTCTGATAAACCCCTTCGAGAGGAATATTATTCATCAGATAATCAAGTATCTCAGGATAGTTCTTATAAAACAGATACTTATAATGATTCCTATCAGAAGAATGATTCCTTCCAACAGAATGATCTTCACCAGCAGAATGACTCTTATCAGCAGGATTCTTTTCAGCGCGATTATTATAAACAAGATCAGGCTAAAACAGTAGAAGAGGCATTGTCTTCATTTTTAAACTCAGATGATACTCCTCCTGCAAAAACCAATTTTGATACGTATAATCAGCCTCAATCTCAGGACGTTCCCGATAGACAAGTAGAACAGCCAAGAAGTCAGCCAACAAATGAAAGATCATTTGATCAACAACCTCGTCGTCCTGAGAACAACCCCTATGAGCAACGATCTTTTCCCCAACAGGAAACTCCCGATCGTTCGAAAGAACAAAGGGATATTTCAGAAAGTGGACACTTAAATAGATTTTTACAAGAAGAGAAGGAAGATATTCCCACAAATTATTCCAGAATTTTGACTAATCATAAGAGTGATCGTACTCCTACTGTAGCGGAAAAAATTCAGGCTCAACAAACCAAACAAAATGTTCCAGGTGGGAAAGAAATTAGGTTAAGCGATATCCCTATACATCGTCAATATCAATTTGTACAAAAAGTGTTTGAGGGCAATAATGTGAGATTTAGAATCATTGTTGATAAAGTGAATAATTCCAAAAATCGAGAAGAAGTCGAGAATATCATAGAGCGCTTTGTCCTAAGCAACGACACCATTAATAAGAATGATGACGCTGTACAGGAATTCATACAAATGTTGAGAAATAGACATTAACGGGGTAAATTACATTACCTGATACGTTGAATATACAATGGGACTGGCCGAAAACAATGCTTTTGTTTTCGGCCAGATTGTTTGGAATAGCACACTCTCTCTGTAGGCTTCCAAACGTGATTCCGACTCCCAAATGCTGTATGTAAAGTACACTCCATCACGAGTGGCATCTTTCCATAGCTCTAAATGATAGCAACCTGGTGATGAGGCTATTTCGTGTTTATATGTATTGAAAATCCTCAAGAACGCTTCTACCTTGTCTAGCGAAAATTCCATTCTTACAATTCGTATCAGAGACATATTTTTGGATTTTGTGATCTCATAATTGCTATTTAACACATCTATTTTGCAAGCACTTGCGTAATAACTATATATCCACCCCAAATTATTCGTATGAAGGCTTATTTACAAAGAACCATTCTTTTAACGCTTACGATTCTATACATCCTACCACTTTTGGGACAATCTTCTTTTTGGGTATCATTTGTGGATAAAGGCGATTCTGTTGAATACTATTTAACTCATCCACAATATTATCTCAGTACAGCTGCATTGGAAAGAAGAGCACTACAAGGCATTAACATAGACTATTCTGATATTCCTATTAATAGTTGCTACCTTACAGAATTATCGAAGTATGTCGAAGTAATACTCGCTAAATCTAAATGGTTCAACTCAGTAGTCGTACAGGTTCCAGCAGAAGTAATACCCACTATTAAACGTTTGCCTTTTGTTTTATCTGTAAAGCCTTTGGTCAATCGTTCACTCATACAGGTAAATGATCAAGCAGATCTGTCTTCTATACATGATTTAAACGAATCATCCATGGATTCTGTATATGGGATGGCATATGATCAGATCCGTATGATTAAATTAGATGAGTTACATAAAGTAGGATTTACAGGAAAAGGAGTAAGAATTGCTGTACTTGATGGAGGTTTTAAGGAAGCTGATAATCTAGCAGCGTTTGATTCCTTGAGGGGGCAAGGGAGGATTTTAGGTATGTTCGATTTTGTACGTAATACAGAAGATATTTTTACCAAAGATGTTACTTCCTCTCATGGTGCCAGGGTTCTTTCTACGCTTGCAGGGCAGCTCCCAGGAATGTATGTTGGTTCAGCACCTGACGCACAATACGCACTTGCAATTACTGAACGCCCTCGTTCGGAACGACGACAGGAAGAATATAATTGGGTTGAAGCCGTAGAATGGGCAGATTCAATAGGGGTAGATATTATTCATAGCTCACTTTCCTATAATACCTTTGACAATCCAGACGAAAATTATAGGTGGAGTGATATGGATGGTCAACATGCGTTAACTACGATCGCAGCAGATAAAGCGGTTTCAAAAGGAATAATTGTAACAACAGGTGCAGGGAATGAGGGTAATAAAGCTTGGAAACGCATCACAGCTCCCTGCGATGGGGACAGTGTTCTATGCGTAGGAGCCATTGACAGAGATGGAAACAGAGCCCCTTTCTCATCCATAGGACCATCGGCAGATGGGCAAGTTAAACCTGATGTAGTAGCGATGGGTCAAGAAGCAGCCGTTGTAGGTCCAGATGGGACGATCATTAAAGGAAATGGAACTTCTTATTCAAGTCCGCTAATTGCCGGATTAGCAGCTTGTTTAATTCAAGCTCACCCGACAAAGACCGCCATGGATATTATCCAGGCGATACGATTAAGTGGACATATTGCCTTTAGTCCTGACTCACTGCTGGGATATGGAATCCCAAGTAGTACAAAAGCTGATTCGCTACTTAGATTTTCTGAGAATCTTAATAAAGTTGTGATCCCTCATCCCTCATCTGATCCAAGACCCAAAACCCTTCGTGTCGAAAAGACCAACCAGACAGAAATGGCCCCAACAAAGGATCATGAGACTACGCTAAGAATCATTGCAGATGCTCTTACGCTAAAAACACTGGATAATCGTATTCGCAATATCAAAATAATGAAAGGCAAACAACAGGTTTTTTTCCCTAAAGAAGATATACAGCAGTCTGATTTTCGTGTGGTGTATAATATTGAGCGCCTACTCCCAGGAGAATACAGTATTTTTATTGAAACAGACAACTATCGCGAGGCCATTCCTTTTGAAAGGTAATTCAGTTAGTAGACATAGTACCATGGAAAAAATGGAATAATTACGAAAATGTGCCCATAGGGCAGAGTACGCTGCCACGTGCTACTACACATCTACGATCTCATTTGCTTGTACAAATTTATCAATCCATTAGTAGAACTATCATGAGTAGTAACAAGGTCATCGCCGGATAATTCTGGAAGGATTTTCTTTGCCAGTTGTTTGCCCAATTCTACCCCCCATTGATCAAAGCTAAGAATATTCCAAATCACCCCCTGTACAAATATCTTGTGCTCATACATCGCGATTAGACTACCCAATGTCCTAGGTGTTAATTGCTTGAATAATATAGAATTAGTAGGCTTGTTGCCGTTAAACACCTTGAAAGGTGTAAGTGCTGCTATTTGGTCATCCCCTAATCCCTGATGGGTAAGTTCTTCCCTCACTTCTTCGGCAGTTTTACCCTTCATTAACGCTTCTGTCTGTGCAAAAAAATTGGCGAGGAGTTTAGGATGATGATCTCCCAGGGGATTATGGCTTATAGCAGGTGCCAGAAAATCACAAGGGATAAGCTTAGTGCCTTGATGGATCAGCTGGTAAAATGCATGTTGACCATTTGTTCCAGGTTCTCCCCAAATGATCGGTCCTGTCTGATAGCTTACTTCTTGTCCGTTGCGATCCACATATTTACCATTACTTTCCATATTTCCCTGCTGAAAATATGCTGCAAAGCGGTGCATATATTGATCATAGGGTAGTATTGCTTCAGTCTCTGCACCTAAAAAATTATTATACCATACACCAATAAGTGCCAGTATTACAGGCATATTATGTTCAAAAGGTGTCTGTCGGAAGTGCTGATCCATTGCATGAGCCCCTTCCAGCATGGCATAAAAATGCTCGAATCCAATCGTACAAGCAATAGAAAGCCCAATCGCTGAACACATGGAATATCTACCACCTACCCAATCCCAAAACCCAAACATATTCTGAGTGTCAATCCCAAAGTTTGATACCCCCTCTTCATTCGTGGATATTGCTATGAAGTGCTTTTTGATTTGCTCAGGATCTCCTACATGATTAAGAAACCATTCTCTCGCAGTATGTGCATTGGTCATTGTTTCCTGAGTGGTAAATGTCTTCGAGGCAATCATGAATATAGTAGTCTCATGATTGATTTTTTTAAGGGTTTCAGCAATATGAGTTCCGTCTACATTGGAAACATAATGAACGTTAATCTGAGGATTCCAATAGGGTTTCAGCGCTTCTGTTGCCATTACTGGACCCAGGTCAGATCCTCCTATCCCTATATTTACGATGTCTGTAATTGGTTCTCCTGAATGCCCTTTCCACTCTCCATTGAGGATTTTATCGCTAAAATCCCTCATCTTATCCAAGACGCCTTTTACTTCTGGCATTACATCTTGCCCATCTACATAGATCGGATTCATCGAGATATTGCGTAGCGCTACATGTAACACAGCCCGATCTTCTGTCTCATTTATCTTAGCTCCAGCAAACATCTTTTCAATCGCATCTTTCAATTGAACTTCCTCAGCAAGTCCCAATAGATAATTTAAGGTATCCTGAGTGATGATATTCTTCGAGTAATCGAGAAAAATATCTTCAAAGTGGATAGACATGCGATCAAATCGTTGAGGATCTCTTTCAAACATGTCTTTCATCTGTAAATGTGCTATATCTTTTACATGCTGAGACAAAGAATTCCAAGCATGTGTAGTTGTAGGGTTGATACGATTGAGCATATGATATATGTTTGTACGCGTGATCTCTAAGTTTGTAAATTTTGTACTAGAAAAACAAAGGATCTGAATAACGTTTTTGTTAAGGTTTCTTATCTTTTAATGGATATTAAAAAGGGTTAGTATCATGGTTTATAGAGAAATACATGGCAACCTGATCACTCTTGCACTGGAGGGAGCTTTTGAAGTGATTGCACATGGATGTAACTGCCAGGCAAACATGGGAGCGGGTATTGCTGCTCAAATTGCAAAATTTTTCCCCAAAGCAGTACTAATAGATGAATCAGGATCAATTCCAGGGACGATTTGTGCTGTTACATATCCTTCAGGATTAACTATTGTGAATGCATACACGCAAATTTCACCCGGTCTTTCCAATGAGCTAACAACATCCATGTCTCCCATCAATTTCTATCAGAACCCAGTGTCTGATTCGCAAGCTCATCGTTACGAATTCATTCGATATGCTATGCGATCAATTAATCGATTCTTTGCCGGGAAGAAAATTGGACTTCCATTAATTGGTTGTGGATTAGCAGGAGGGCAATGGGAACAAGTGAAACCTATCTTTATGGAAGAATTAATCGATTGCGATGTAACTGTGGTACATTTTAAACACTGAGCGTATTAATAATTTGATCATAATTTTGAAGAATATAACAGAAACTACATGCGAGCCAGTTCATTGATCACTCCTCCATTTTCCTTATCGCTTATATTTATGTATGTATTTATAGGATTGGGATGCTCTTCTCATGAAACTGATCAAGATAGAGCTTTGGTTCAGGCTGATACGATAGATGTGTTGCACAGTGCATCTGATGCATACCTAAATCTATTGAGCCTACCTTCTGACGCACCAGTTGATACAGTTTTTATATCGGTTAAATATGATCATTCCTTTAAGAAAGAGATGGAATATGAAGCCATTCCCCTTAAACCGCTATTAGAATATTGGATTGATAAAAATCAGATGGATGCTGGAAAAACTGATGTAGTATTCATTTGTAAGGATGGCTATATGCCAACTAGTAGTGTAGATGAAATATACCTTCATGGGGGTGGGTATTTGGCATTTAGGGATACTAAGCAAGGGATGGATAAATGGGATACCAACGTAGCTTCAAAATACGATCCATTGTACCTTGTGTGGGATAATCTTCCTTATGAGAATAAGGAGATGGTGTGGCCGTATGGGTTGACAGGCCTACAATTGGTACAAAGGGATTCAGTAGAACAATTCTTGTTTCCTGAATTTGATGAAAAGATAGCTGTTGGATATCATCTTTTTCAACAAAATTGTGGTAAATGTCATGCAATCAATACCATTGGAGGGATTTTTGGTCCCGAATTCAATGTGCCTAAAAATATTACTGAATATTGGGACAGGAAGGATATCATTGCATTTGCCCAGAATCCTCAATCGTATAGAAATAATAGCAAAATGCCCTCGATTACTCACCTTAGTGAGAGTGAATTTGATCATATTGTAGATTATCTTGAATATATCTCTCAGTTTAAACTTATCCCTTAAATTACCAAGATTACTACCATGAGTATCCGAACATCACAGATTCTCCTTTTGAGTTTACTGGCCCTATACACTTTTATGGTATTCATCAACAATATTCTTGATCCACAGGCTAATCTCATATTTGTTGAAATGATTCTCTCAATGGAGGATGTATTTCCCGATAGCCCACAAGCCTGGCGTGGTATAGAACACCCCATCCTTCAAAGAGTTGCTTTTGGTTTGATCATCGGAACAGAGTTTTTTACGAGTGTTTGTTGTTCATATGGAGTCTATCATATGATATGTGCAAGAAAGATGTCTGAAGAAAAGTTTACGCTTGCAAAAAAATGGGGAGTGTTAGGAATAATGCTGGGAATAGTACTCTGGTTTGGTGGTTTTGTCATTGTAGGGGGAGAATGGTTCTTGTCCTGGCAATCTGAACATTTCAGTGGCGTAGAACTCGGGTTGAGAAATGCCATATTTTTCCTGGGAGTGTTGATCGTGATGGGTTTTAGAGAGAGTGATTACAAAAAGTGAAGATGATTTCTTCATCTTACAGTCCTTAACCCTCCCCATACTCTATCTGCACAATTCTCGGCTGCAAGGGGCATACGTTTGTTGTATCTAATATTGTCGCACTACTTACTTATTCCCCTAATTTACTTAAAGATTAATATATTTCTTCCGGCAAAATATCTTTCAAATATATCTCTGCATAGCGCGCTCCCATGATTCGTTGAGAGGGAGCGTCAAAATGTGTGCTATCTGACTTGGGAGTGAGGTCTTCCGTGTCAATTACATAGGTATGATCATGCGCATCTGCATATCGATGGATGATTTCATTTATCGTATCTCTTCTGGCTTGTTTGACTGCCGGTACGGCAAAAGATCCCAGCTCCCCCATGATAATGGGCAATTTATCATTTCCTAAACTCGATCTGAATTCTGTCATCACCTGGTGCAGTTTGTCATAATAAACCGGTATAGCCCCAGTATTCGCATCGCTCTCTCCTTGATGCCACAGAATACCTTTAATCGTACCAAATCGCTGTGCAAAAGCAGCTTTCTCTTTCAAATTACTGGATAACTTCACCTCGCGGTGCACAGAATCTCCCAGCCATTGTTGGATAGAACTTCCACCAACTGCACAATGAATAATACCTATGGTTATCGAATCAGCTACGCTATCTAATAGCTTTCTGGCAAATGATAGACCGCAATCCAAACCCCGCATCCTCGGCTCAAACACATTCAGGGGCTCTTTCGCAAGTATCCATTCATTGTTGCTATTGATAGTTAATATACGGGGATGTGGAATGGTATCTTCCGGTGCGATTAAGCCACGACCTGCCATATTGGATTGACCTCCCATCAAAAAGATCCAAAAATTGTCCTTAGATGGTAAGTTGTCCGCTAGTACCTGCTCTTTGGGGAAAAATTGCGTTCGGAGGTCGATAGTTGGTTCTGCTTGTTCTGCATCAGCTTGTTTGCCTGGATTTTGCTGGCAAGAATAGAAAAAAGGGAAAAAGATTAATATTAACCACAACGATGAACGGGAAGGTAGTATGGAAGGAATCATTGGTTTTGAATTATATTCTTCAGAAAGCAAAGTCTATGATACCCTGTTAATGGAAATGCAGTGTCTTTATCGGGTCCTGACATGTTTATATCTATTGTGATGAGGATTTTGCCATGAATAATAAGTTGATGGTAATATAGGTTTATCGTACTTTATATTTCAATCTGTATACCATTTGCTGGGTTTCGTCGTGTACATATTTTTTCACAAACTCAAACCCATATTGAGCATAAAAAGAACGGCCTATATGATTATTTTCAAATACCTCGACCTCTATTTCGTCCCATTTTTCTACTATGTGATCCATTAGTGCCCTCCCAATACCTTTTCCTTGGAAATTGGGATACACAAATATAGCTCCCACCTCATTTTCTATCATAGAAATAAAGCCTGTGACCTTATTATCAGACTCATATACCGTAGTTTTAGTATTGGGTAGATAGATCTCTACAATATTTTTCTTCTCTTTTTGAAGAAAGGCTGACTCCAGAAAGGGATGAGCTATTAGTGAGGCCTGGTACCAAATATCTACGATGGACGCTGTATCTTCTATTTGAAAATCTCTAATCATCTAGTAAAAATTGGATGTGAAGCATCTTACCTTAAAACAAGCTTAAACACATAAACTTGAATTCATATCTTTCATTCAGATAGATGCTCCCTGGTTCATACATGCTGGAGTTAAAAAATCTAATCACATGATTCTCTAGGCGAATATCTTCCATTTTCAATAGATCCACGTCATCATCCGTTGAAAGCTTCAAAGCCCACAGTTGCTGATCTACACTATCTAATTTCATCATTAGGGGAGCCAAGGTATCAGAGATGTGCAAAAAAGCAAACCTTCCTCCTTCGTAAGGAATGTATACTTCTACCTCTTGTATATCAATATTTTCACTTATTACTTCCCCATAGTAAGGGCCGGCATCTAGCGTACAGTCTCCTATTTCTTCAAAGAATCTATCCATTTGATACAGATACCAACTGCCTACTGCTAAAAAAAGTAACAAAAAGATTCCTAGCCCAATCAATATCCATTTGAATGTTTTCATGATTATTTTTAAAGTCTGATTACTCCATCTCTAACCCATATTCCGCTAATTGAACTTGCCAATCCATTCGTTCTGTATTCTCTAGAATAGAAGTAGATATGATATCCTTCAACGTATCAGGTAAGGAGCGATTATACCCTACTGCGTAAAATTGAGCATTAAATGTGAGGGGGAGTAATTCCAGGTCCTTCAGTGTATCTACTCGAATATAGTCGCTTAGTATAGGTCTATCGTATGCTATTGCATCAATTTCTTTTTTTCGCAATGCGTCAGTTAGCGAATTGAGATTGGGGTATGCGACTGTATTAGTATAAAAATTGTTTTTGAGCCATGTCTCCGTACTGGAATCATTGATGGTACCCAGTCTTTTTTCCTTGAAATCTTCTATATCATTTTGGGTAAAATTCAATCTATTAACGGTCAGAGAAGAGGCTATGCTAGCAGTAAATCCCGAAATGATGATGATTGCAGTAAACATCCATATTAGCGCAACGACTCTTCCCCCTAATGTCTTAGGAGATTTATCCCCATAACCTACAGTAGTCATGGTTACAGCAGACCACCAGAACCCACTCCATAGACCTTTAAACCCACTACCAAACTCTTCTTTATTTCCCTTGCGTTCAAATAACCATACCATTATCCCAAAAATGAATATGACAAACGCAAGAGCTCCTAATGCACGCACAAAATTCAGTGAGATAAATGATCGAACAAAAAGCATACTCCGCTCAAGCGTCGACAAAGCGGAAGAAAGTATGGAAGAATGCGCGATATAATAGGGTGGCGAAAAATCCATTACTTTGGCTCTTTCACTGGTAATAGTCAGGGGTGAAATACACAGATCTATGCTACCAGAACTTAATCCAAGCAGCAAACTATCCAACGGCTTTTCTACGAGTATAAACGGCAAATGATATTCATCACTTATTTCCTCCCATAACCATGCAGTAGGACCTGTTAATTCTCCATTCTGCTTATAGACAAATGGAGCAGAAATTTTATATCCTACAATTAATGTATCCGAAGATGCATTTTGCCCAATGATGAGGTGAGAAGAAAATAAGAGAACTAAGAATGAATGTATTCTGGAATGCATACTTATGTAAAAACTTTATGTGTTTTGGGATATCTGTGAGTCAATGAAAGAAATTAATCATAGAAAATCAAAAGGTTTAGGAATACGTGAGTGATCTAAGGCTATTTGATTGAATTCCAAATCATTGGTATTTACAAAAATGCAGAGTATCTTGACATACTGAACATTTCTTGTGTTTGAATATATTTCACAACGAAACAAATTGCACATTCAAGACAACGCCACTAGCAAGTATATCTAATGATCAAAAGAATTCTATATATAATATTATTCCTATTGTTTGGACTTACAGGGTGGATCATATGGGATATCGTCCAAAATAACCAGATTGACAAAATTGCCTCAGTTCCAGCACAAAAAGATCGCAATAGGGTAAACCATATCCTAAAAGCTCTGGAAGAAGACTTACCAGTAGATTTCCAAGAATTAAGGTCGTCGCTTGAGTATGTTAACAATAGATATGATGTAGCCGATTTCCGGTTACAGTCTTTGACTCGTATTGTGTATAAGTATTGGGATCGAATAGATCCTATCATGCAAGCAGAAATTAAGGATACTTATATACACTTTAAATACTGGATGGATCAGCCTGGGGAGGACGGAATGTGTTTTTGGTCAGAAAATCATCAACTTTTATTTGCGACAGCAGAATACTTAGCTGGTCAGCGATGGGAGGATGAAATTTTTCACAATGATGGAAAAACAGGAAAGGAGCACATGGAGATGGCCAGAAAACGCATTCTTATATGGCTTGAACAAAGATGGCTATATGGATTTACTGAATGGTATTCCAATGTATATTATGTTGAAGACATTGCTCCGCTCTCCAACCTCATTGATTTTGCAGAAGATGAGGAAATCGTTCAGAAAGCTAGCATCATCCTGGATCTCTTGCTTCACGATGTGGCGACTCAGTCATATAGAGGAACGTTTATTAGTTCTAGTGGGCGGATGTATAGAGGGGGTAAATTTAGTGGTGAAGGAAATTCAATGCGCAGTGTAATCGCTCATATATGGGGAAAGGGTCGCTGGGGATATACCTACCCGCCGAGAGAGGGTATGGACCTTAATTTTATGTATGTAGATAATTATGAGGTTCCTCAGGTGATTAAAGAAATTGGGCTGGATACTTCTATCGTAATCGTTAAAGCCTCTAATGGCCTAGATGTGGAGGAATTGAGGTCTGAAGGATTATATGGCATGCAAGACCAGCAGATCATGATGCAATGGGCCATGGAAGCCTTTACCCATCCTCAGGTTATTGAAAATTCCCTCAACTATATCAACGAGCATAATATGTTGGGTAACGGGTTTCTTCACGACTTCAAACTGGTTAACCTGGGCATACTTCGTAAATCGGGTCTACTACCCTTTGTAAGTCGGTCATTAAATTCGGCGACGAATGGAACAACGATCCAGCGGGCAAATACCTATACATATAGAACCCCATACTACCAATTAGCTACAGCACAAGCTTATCATCCTGGAATGTTTGGAGATCAGCATCATATCTGGAATGCCGTGATTGCTCCTGAGTTAAGCATCTTTACAACACATCCAGGGAAACCGTCTATTGCAAAAAATCAATCCAAAGGATCGCCAGATTATTGGGTGGGTAATGGCAGATTACCCCATGCCGTACAGGATGAACATGTATTACTTTGCATCTATCAGATCCCAAATGAATCCGGGTTTATGGAAGGCAACATCGTTGATTTCACCCATGCGCATTTTCCCCAGGCTGCGATGGATACAACTCTTGTAAAGGGTCGATATGCGTTTGGCAAAAAAGGAAACGTATTTTTCTCGTTCATCGGTAATAATGATTTATCCTACCGTGAGGACTCGGACTTTGATCTTATACAACCAGGAAAAGATGCTTACTGGATCTTTGAAATCAGTACAAACGAGCAAGATGCTAGTTTTGAAGATTTTATGCTTCGCATACAACAGAATCCTACAGACTATCAGAACCAGGAACTAACTTACCATACTGAGGGTAAGGAACTACATTTGAAATATCAAGGCGAATTTCGTAAGAATGGAGCTGTGATTGATACAAGTTACCCACGTTTTTCCTCTCCCTATTCCTCTACCCCTCGCAAGCCGGAATCCATTACGATTTCCCATGGAGACAATCAGTTATTCCTGGATTTTTATCAGGGGATTAGGGAGGAGGGTAAGACCACGGACCACAGAAAAAAATAACAACTAGTTATTATCTTTTGTCAACAATTCAAACATATATCAATACAACCATCCTTACCATGTCAAAATGACACTTTGTTAAAAATCCTCTAATTCATCCACTTTCGTATCTATTTTGCGTTCCATACTTCTCAATCGCATACGTATGGAATCTGCGGTCTGCTTGGTATCGCAGTAAAACATGGAGGGCTGATAATTGGCAGGACGTCGAAATTCGGGCTGTTCAAATTGTAGCTTTTCATCTTCATACAGCTTTTTCATGTATATCGCCCAAATGGGGAGTGCTGTAGAAGCTCCTTGTCCCAGATACATACTTTCGAAACGCATCCTACGATCTGAGCATCCTACCCAAACACCGGTTACTAAATTTGGCGTAATTCCCACAAACCACCCGTCAGCGTGCTCTTGCGTGGTACCCGTTTTACCCCCAATCTCGTTGCGAAAATCATAGCGATATCGTAGCCTCGAGGCTGACCCACCGGGATCGTCAACTGTGGCCCTCAACATTTCCACCATCATATATGCCTTCTCCGGAGATAATGCTTGCCGCGAATCGGGGGGAAAACGCTCAATGACATTTCCATTTTTGTCTTCAATGCGGGTGATAAAATTGGGTTCTATCCACTGTCCACGATTGACAAACGTACAATAAGCACTCGTCAATTCCAGCACATTGAGGTCCGTTGTTCCCAAACATAAAGAAGGGACTTCTTCCAATTTGGATTGAATGCCCATCTTGTAGGCATATTGTGCTACTACACTAGGACCCAGTTCTTTCATCAGCCGGGCTGTAACCAGATTTTGTGAAGTGGATAGTGCTCTTCTCAAAGTTATCATGCCTCCCACGTTCTCCTGAGAATTGGAAGGTGCCCAACGGGCAGTATCTCCAGGTATATCAAAGAAAACAGGCTGATTAAGTTCCAAGTCGCAAGGTTTGCGACCATTATCTAACGCAGCTGCATACACAAAGGGCTTGAAGGTCGATCCTACCTGACGATGTCCTGTATAGACATGGTCATATTTAAAATACCTAAAGTCTATTCCACCTACCCATGCCTTTACCTGCCCGGTAGAAGGATCCAGGGACACCATTCCCGTTTCCAGGATTTTCGCCGAATACTTAATTGAATCAATAGGCGTCATGGTGGTATCAATATCCCCTTGCCAACTGAATATCTTCATATCTACAGGTGTGTGAAACAGCTCGTAGATTTCAGATTCAGAAAGACCCTCTTTCACAGCATTTTGATACCTTTGTGACTGCTTGACAAACATGGTAATGATAGAGGTATCCTTTCGATATGCCTCTTGACCCTCAATATGTTCACTAAAAGTTTTTTGCATCTCTGTGAGATGTTCTCTCACGGAAGCCTCTGCATGCGCTTGCAGGCGTGAATCCAAGGTTGTGTAAATACGCAGGCCATCTGTATACAAATCATACCCCTGCGCTTCACACCACTCTCTCAAATACAATCTGAGGTGCTCCCTGAAATATGGCGCAAGGCCTCTAACATGGCGCTGATCCCTGGGAAGGACTTCAACAGGCAATTGTTTGATACTATCAATATTGATCGTATCTGAATGGATAAATCCACTACTCACCATGTTATTGATCACAACATTTCTGCGAAACTGTACGGTGTCTGGATTGCGATAGGGATTATACACGCCTTGCCCTTTGAGCATAGCAATCATTGTTGCTGCTTCTTCGAGGTTGATATCTTTGGCATCTTTATCAAAGAGATGTTGAGCAGCCATTTCTACCCCAAAGGACTGACCGTAGATACTCACCGTATTGAGATAGGCAGTAAGTATTTCTTCTTTGGTGAAATTTCTTTCAATAATAATTGCTACGATAATCTCTCTCAGCTTACGCATGACTGTTCGATCTTTTCCTACGGCATCAAACAAGTTCCTTGAGAGCTGCATAGTAATTGTACTTGCCCCACTCGTCGTTCCTCTTAGATATCGTACAGCCAAAGAAGCAATAGCTCCCAGGTCCACACCAGAATGCTGATAAAAGCGTCTATCTTCCGTAGCAATTAAGCCATCTACGATGTAAGGGGATATTTCATTGAGCTGTACATTTACGCGATCTTCCTGGGTAAAATAGTTTTGAAGGATGACTCCATCGGCTGATATGAGTTGGGTGGAGAGTTGAGATTTTGGATTTTCTATCTCATCTAGTGGTGGGAGATTGAATAATGCATGAATAATGAACCCTATTACTATAAGGATTCCGAGTAAGACAATCCCGCCAAAAAATAGCCGAGCCTTTACATAAGATACTTTCCGCTTCATGAGCAAGGTCTTAAATCTACATAACCATGTACATATCCGTAATGCATTACTATGTACATCTATTAAGTTTACAAATTTCCATTATTTTTACCAATCTATCAATTCTGCTTTGATACATGGATATTTCGACATCCATGATGCCATGTTTTTTTCCAATAAATTTGACATTACTTATGGGTACTTGTATCTTTGTCCCCACAAAATACGTAAGCGCTAACTGAGTATGTTTACACGGTGCTTGCGATTCGTTTTTTGATAACAAACTTCATCTATCTGAAGTTAATAAAATAAAGGCTGATTCGGTAGCTCAGTTGGTAGAGCATCTCACTTTTAATGAGAGGGTCCAGAGTTCGAGCCTCTGCCGAATCACAGTAAAATGCCAGCTTCGGCTGGCATTTTTTGAATGTGTTCATTTCTCATATTAGATACAGAGATCATTTCCCCTCACGTATAGATGATCTTGACATGCATCTTAACTACATGCCCAGGTGGTGGAATTGGTAGACACGCTAGCTTGAGGGGCTAGTGGCCGTTTTAGGCCGTGCTGGTTCGAGTCCAGTCCTGGGTACTTATCCCTAAACCTAGGTTAGTTCTGTACAAAGTCTTGAACTAATCTAAAAGTAACTGGTATAATTGAGATTTTTTACTTAAATATTCATGTTAATGATTATAACGATAATCATTAATTTCTATTAATATGGTAACGAATTTTACCTAGAATGTTCTCCAGAAGCGGCAACCCTCAAATCACAATCCAAACACAACCAGCCATAATATAATAGTAAACCAAACCCTCCTTTTCTTTACTTTTTATCTTTACAAACTTACCAGCACATTTTATACAGAAATTCAGTTAAACAACCCAGTAAAGAAATTAAAGTAAACAATGTATACTTCCAAACGCGTTTTTACACGGTGTTGCAGGGGGTAAAAGTGTGCTTATAACAGTAATACTAAGCGGTTTTTGAGGCAGGAATACACAGTCCAGTCATGGATATTCTCTATTATCCAATACGTTAATGAAATAATAAACATATTATGGGAAAGTAAATTCATAGGTGTATGACCACTGGGTACATATTGCTAATTGTTCACATATTATTAAATTGGATAGAAACCAATTGATGTAATATGCACGAAAGACGTATCTTGTTCTTGAGTATTGTAATTGGAATCCTTATCCCAACATACTCCTACAGTCAATTTACAGATCGGAATATTCTCCAATGGGAACTTACTGAGTGGACTTTAACACCTATAATTTTGGAGGGGAATCCCTTTGACATTAAAGCAGAGGTCACATTTTTCCATGATAGTACCGGAATATCCAGGGTAACTCCTATGTTTTTTGATGGAGATAGCTCATTTATTTTTCGATTCACGGGTACTAACATCGGCGAATGGAGATTCATTACCGCTAGTGATCACAAGGAGTTGGATAAAAGGAAAGGGAAAATTATTGTATCACACAACTCAGATTCGACTGTACATGGTTTCATCAAACAGTTTGGCAGCCGTTGGGGCTGGCAGGGGGCTGAAGAGGCCTTTATACCACAGTATGTAATGGGTAAATCACCAGATTACTACTACGATTTTGAACATGGAAAAGTAGACGTCGATAAGATCGATAAGGACGTACAAGAATTTGTGATTGAACATGGGTTTACGGGCTTTCATATCGGTGTAGGTAAGCAATGGTTTGATATTGAAGGAAATGGACCGTTTGAAAATCCTGACCCACGAACGTATCAAGTATTGGAAGTCATTCTTACCAAAGTCCATTCGCTTGGAGGTGCATGTCATATTTGGATGTGGGGATCAGACGGCCCGAGAGATAGAAAGGATGGAGATGGTCCAAGGGGTATTATTGAACTTCCCGGTAACGAAAAGGATAGAAGAAATCTACGTTATCTATCTGCTCGTATTGGACCCATACCTGGTTGGAGCATGGGATATGGAATCGATACTGAAAATGGTGTCGCTACAGTTGAACAATTAAATGAATGGAAATCATATCTGGAAGCTCAAATGGGGTGGGATCATTTTATTGGGGCTCGGGTTGGATATGATGAAAAAGGGCTATGGGCATTAAGCCCCCCCGGACCGAGACCCGCGCATGATGAATATTTTTGTTCTGAAATTAAAGACGAGCATTGTTTCTGGCTAGGAGGAGATTATGTTGGATATACCAGTTATAGACCACAATATGATCGGTACCGAGTAGCCATTCAGCATCAACCTCAAAAACCCTCTTTTGAAGAAGATCGATTTCGATTAAGGAATTCGCCTAAATGGACTTATAAAGATTATAGCACGACACTAACCCGCAGAGGATTGTGGAATTCCGCTATGGCTGGTGGAATTGCCAACATCTGGGGAAACTTGTTACCAGAAAGTAATAATGGGGGCTCTCAATCGTATAATGTCGACACAATTCATATTAAAGATCAGATTAAAACTTATTCCCGGTTTTTTAACAATCGATTTTCTAAAGATCTTGAGGTTATCGAAATAGTCCACTCACCTGAGTTAAGATGTTTACTATCAGCAGATCATCATAAAATCATTTTATATCAGGAAGATACTGATCAGATTTCATTTATCGGATTGAATATCTCCAAAACATTACCCATGATTGCCATTGATACCAAACTTTCCTATCGGGAAATCTCCATACAAGCTAATGATGAAGGAGTCTGGGAAGCTCCTTATACTTCAGACTGGGCTGTAGCAATTGGAGATTTCAAATAAGAACCCTTTTCATGTAAATACAGAATGCCCAAACTGAAATACAGTTTTAACAAATAACTTTGACCTAACATTTTCCAAGCATTTGTTTATAGTAAAATAGTACATAAAGCTAATTGATATAATACCAAGTAAAACAAGCTCATGGCTTCTCCTTGATTGCTTCGAGTTGCTTTTGCTTTACCCATTGATGTCTTTTTGTATTCAATAAAGGGTCTTCCCCTTTCCAACCCCAGAGTCTGATTACACCATCCTGATGCGCTGATACGAGGAAGCTACCATCCGCATTGAAGTCTATGAATTCTGCTCCATCGTTTGCAAACACCTGTAGCGTTGCTGGTACTTCTTTTACTTCAGACAGTAAATCCTGGGTCCTGTAAACAGTCAAGTAGGGTCCGTGGCCAGAACTTACCAGAAACTCTCCACTCGGATGCCAGGCTATCGATTCAATCTTTCTACCTGTATAATTGATGACTCTGATCAATTTTCCAGTCTCCCATTCCCATAAGAATATGATCCCATCCTGACCTCCAGCAGCTAAATATTTGCCATCTGGGGAAAATCCCGCTGTTACGAAAGTAAAATAGTCATCAGGCTTCAATTCCCGTACCAAGCTCATATCTTCCTTTTTCCAAACCTTAACGGACCCATGTCCGGCTGACAGAAGATACGTTTCATCATCTGTAAACATTATTTCATTAATTGTCCCTCCATGGTCTCTTTCATAAAGTAGTTTAGCTTCTGGCATTTGAAATACCCTCAAATAACCATGCTTAATGGTTTTGCCATCCACTTCCTCTTTTATTTCCTCCTCTCCCGTAATAAGAATATTTTCCTTTTTAGACCAAATTAATGCATCAATCCCTTGTTTATGTGGGATTTCCCTGACGAGTTCACCTGATTTTGCATCCCATACTTGCACGAGAAAGTCTTCACTACAAGAAGCCACAAAATTTCCATCGGCAGACCAACCTACTCTTTCGATTTCCTGGGAGGCATAACTGCGCCAGAGTTCCGCCCCATCTGAGGTACGCCACATGATGACAGAATAGTCAAATTTTGTTCCACTTACAATATATTTCCCGTCCGGGGAAAACTCCACACTTTCTACAGAACCACGTTCTCCCAATGCATCCGCAACCCTCTGCCAGATTAGGTTCATTCTGAGTGTATGATCTGGATAGTGATTGATTTGTGCATGAGTCTCTATCCGCAAGAATAATGAAAATGAGAGAAAAAGAAGGCTGTAAAGCAAGCTTGGGTATTTCATGTTTTGAGTATTTTATATTGTAGGTTAAATTACTATATACCATATATGACTTTCCTCGATGCTGAACTTGGAATTTGTTACATAGATAGCGTTCTATGCTTAGCGATAAATTCAGGGTCAATTTCTACTCCACTACCAATCCCTTTGGGAAGATGAAGAATTCCATTCTCAGGAATGAGTGATGAGGTTTTACACTCAAAGGGTATGTCTCTGCTTACCCCTTTAAATTCGTGATAGGGACCTGCGTTGGGGATAGCAGAAACAAACTGCATCATATACACATATCCCAAACCTGTTCCCGATATATGAGGAGTACAAGGAAATCCTTTGGTGGCGGCCATCCGAGCCACTTTCATACATCGAATCATCCCCCCAAAATAGAAAAGATCTTGCTGTACCATCTGAACGGCTTCATTGCCAATCAACCACCGGAAATTCCTCAAGCTAACCTCTCCCCCACCAGATGCAATAGGTATATCGAGCGCATCTGCTGTGAGTTTCCAATCCTCGTACCAGTCTGTGGGAACAGGCTGTTCAAACAGATCTATTTCATTTTTTTCAAGGATTTTTCCAATCCTGATAGCTTCCTTTGCATCGTAACTCCCATTACAATCTGCGTACAGGGTTATATTTTTGTCAAAAGCTTCCCTTATCATGGGAATGAGTCTCTCTGTTCTACCTTCGGGAATTTCTGGATTATTCCTTCTACCTCCTATCTTAAATTTCACGGCTTTTGCCTGAGTTTCATCTTGAAGTGCTTTTATTCTTTTTATACTCTCTTCAGCTGACTCCCCTCTATTATTGTTTGCTCGATAAATGGCTATCTCAGTTTGATGGATGTCTCCGATAAGCTCTCCCATACTTTTCTCAGCCATTTTACCTAGCATATCAAGAATAGCCATCTCAACAGTTGCAATGGGAATAAATAGCGTGTAGCCCTGATATTTGTAATTATTTTTATACATCAGGACATCTTCTACCAGTTTATCCAATTCTCTGGCATCCTTTCCTATGAAGAAAGGATTAACGAGCATCAATTGTATTGGAAATAAATGAGGCATTCGAAGATTATGCCCCACACAATACCCTTCAGCACCGTCTGTTGAACGTACTCTACAGATATAATTCCCTTGATATTCAAGCAACTCACACTTTTCTATGATAACGGGGCTTGAAAACAATTCCCTTTTCAAGACTGGTTGAGTAAGTGCATGATCTATTTGAGTGTAATCAGGATCATTTCTTTTGGACGTTCCTTTTGAAAATCTATTAGAGAACATAGAAGGATATACTACAGAAATTAATCCCGCTTTGATGAAACTTCGCCGCTTGGTTCTCATAAAAATTGATTTACAGTAAGTTAGTCAAATATTCGGATGGGTTCAATCACCAGAAAAATTAGAAGGTAGCACCTTCATGCAAGGATGGAAAAGCAAAAAAGAAAACCGCTGAGCAGGGCTGTCAGGAATTATTTGGTTCAGAGAAAAAATATCACAGCAAATAGACTATTAAGTCTCCTTATGATGAATACTTTTCTAATGAGCCTATTAGAAAAGTATTCATTACTTTTTTGTAATAGCTACGATGACATCATATATATATTCTACCACTGGATAAGGTATTGTGTCATTTCTTCTCCACTCCTTTCCAGGGTATCTATAACAGTTGAGGAGCCCAAAAGCGTCTCATTCGTATCATCGCTATACTCCCTAATTGTATATGTGACTTCAAGCAACTCGCCAAAAGGAAAACATATTTCTTCTGATATTTCCGACCGAAACTCCAGGCTTGGATAATTGCTTATATGAAAGGGATCTACTTTCCCTAGTACTCTCAATTCCAATTCCATACCCCAATTAGTTTGAGCATTTCTCGTTTCGGCACTGTCCAATACACGTAGGTTCAGGGTTGAACCAGGATTTATTACATAGTTTACGCTCAACCTGTATGGTATAGAATTGATGACACGAGCATCCGATAATGGTGTAGAAGGACTTGTGGAAATCCAATTGCATGAATCAGAAGCTCGTAAACCAAAATGAAAATTAAGGTCGTTGCTGGCAATTTTAAGATCTATCAGGTCTTCATTTAGGCTACGCTTTGTTAAAGAATCTTGATAATTCACAACCTCTAATACAAAGCGTCCATCATCTGATGTAGTGTCTCTCAGGTTGATTAATCCAAATTCTATGGTCCCAAATACTTCTACATCAGGAACGGGTTTTCCCGTTTGTTCATTTACAACTCTTCCAACAAATCGAAAATCAGCCTCTGATGATTCAGCAGGAGTTACGTTATCCTCCTCACAACTTATTAAACAGAATAAAGGTAGCAAGGTCCAAATGGATTTTATCATTTTTCTATACATAAGTAGTATGACATTTTTAGGTATAGTTTATACTTTTCAAGATTGTTACTTATGCTTAAATAAAGCACATTTTCTTAGAATAAAACTATTATTTAAATATGTCGATTTACATAAGTAAATTGAACTATTTAAGTAGTACGACAATATTATTTTGTAAAATAAATACTAGCTATAGTGGCTTTTCAATAAGTGCGTGTTACATCCCTTTGGGAGAATTAATTCCGCACTTATTGAGAACTGAATAAACTATAATATAATTTGGTCCATCCACTTACCCTTATCGTAATTTATTAATTTATTTACACATTTGCATAACTGGTATATCTGTAAAAAATAAGCCCAGCATATAGCGGATTACCTAGTTGATCTTCTCGATAATGGTGAATTCTTACATTTCTTTTGAACCTTTTTTAAAAATCGATGTTATTACTATAATTTTTGAAAATGACAAGAATATTATTATTGATTTCATACACGTTACTTTTTAGTTGCTGTTTTAACCAACAGTTGTTAGGTGAACTTTTAGAAAACAATACAAAAAGTTATGCCTACAATATGGAAATGGAACTCGACGAAAAGAAATCGGATGAAGAATCATTGTTAGAAAATATTATTTACTCTGTTGTCCCACTAGATTTCACAAATAGTACCGTGCAACAGCATGTGTATGAATCGCCCTTGAAAGCTATTCCCGACATCCCCCCCGAGCAGTAAAATGATTACCAGATCATTGGTTCTAAGCATTCAATGAACCTATTCTGATGGACGCTAATGCTATTTGCATCTCATGATTCGTCCCAACTGTAACTAATTATTTCAAACAATTAACTCACACAAAAATGTTAAAGCATTTTAGAATAGTAATGATCATTTTTTTAGGTACTGTGATTGCACCTAAATTATCATACAGTCAAAATAGCTCTTCGATAGACACGCTTCTTAAATTAGAAGATGACCAGTACTTCGCTGATAGAGATAGTGCCTATCTAGATCCGTACTATGGATTAAAAAAGCTGATATATGGAAACAAGCGTTTTGCTGAAAATAAAAGCATAAAACCTCGGCAGACAGATGCCGACCTAAAAAACAACGAATTGGGTCAAAAGCCATTTGCCACGATCATTGGCTGTGCAGATAGTCGTGTCCCGAATGAGATTATCTTCGACCAGGGTGTTGGGGACTTGTTCATTACGCGAACTGCGGGTCAAGTGATGGCAGAGGCCTCATACGGAACCATTGAGTACGCCACTGAAGTACTCAACACAAGCCTGATCGTAGTATTGGGGCATGAGTCATGTGGCGCAGTTCAGGCTGCAATGAAACTCCCTGCGAATCCTCCAGGGCATGTGGTTACGCTTATCAATGCAATTAAGCCCGCATCTCTTATCGCCAAGAATGCAAATCTGGAACCAGATGCAACACTTGATCTGGCAATTAGACAAAATGTATTGGAGCAGGTAGAATTGCTAAGAGGTCTGGAACCTGTCCTTAGCCGTAGGTTTGCTAGTGGCGATGTACTGATTGTAGGAGCCGTGTATAATCTACATACTGGTAAAGTGGAATTCCTCGAAGAGACCATAACCAGCCTACCTAGGTTTGCCGCAAATTAATCTGCACAAGACATACTGAATAACAAGGCACTGCGATAAAGCAGTGCCTTTATCCTCTCCATATATAGAAATAATAAGCATTGATAAAATCCTAGCTGGAAAAACGCTCTTTTCCAGGGGATATAATTTTAACTGACTTTTATGAAAAAATTGATCATATTATTCCTGATGTTGCCAGCTTACTTTGTTTCAACAGCGCAAGAAGTAGATGGTGACCAATTAGGAGCTTGGTATATGTATTTCTTTAATAAGAAATTCAATGATAGTCGCTTTGGTTTGCAGGGTGATTATCAATTCCGCTACTGGGATGGGGTAAGCGATTTGGAACAATTACTCCTTCGAACAGGGGTTACTTATCGCCCACAATCAAATGATATAACGTTTACATTGGGCTATGCATTCATCATGACAGGTGCATTTGGAGAAAGTACGGAATCGGTTAATGAAAATCGTATATACCAGGAAGCACTGATTCCCCAAAAAATTGGTTCCAGATTCTACCTCACACATAGAATGAGGTATGAACAAAGATGGGTTGAAGGGCAGGATTTCAGAACCCGGTATCGTTATAACTTGTTTTTAAATGTCCCACTAAATAAAGAGGCAGTAGAAAGGAAAGCTATCTATCTGGCTCTGTACAATGAAATATTCGTCAATGGTCAAACACAAATAGGAGATGGTCGTCAAGTACAATTATTTGATCGAAACCGAACGTACCTTGGCCTAGGGTATGGATTGAACAAATCACTTAGGGCACAAATTGGCTGGATGAAGCAAACTACTGTTCCATGGACTAAAGGACAGATGCAGTTCAGCGTTCATCACAATTTCTGATCTTGAAACTGATTACTTGTTTTACAACAGTATTGGTATTTGAGCTATATGACAAGATTGTATCTTCAAGGACGTGTTTTCCTTGGAGATACATTAGTTTTATCACATTTTTCTTGACTTTAAATGAGAAATTTTTCACATTTGAAGTGTGAAATAAATCACACTTACCCGAGTTATATGTCTAAATCTGAAATACACCATTTATCTAAACGAGAAAGGCAAATCATGGATATTCTTTACAGAGGAAGTCCATTGAGTGCACAGGAAATCATGGAGAACCTCCCTGACCCTCCGGGTTATGCAACGGTACGAAAGCTATTAGGCATATTAGAAGAGAAGGGACAAGTAACTCATACCAAGTCTGGTAGACAATTCATATATGAACCCAAAACCCCAAGAGAAAAAGTAAAAGGTAAAAACCTGAACCATGTATTAGCTACATTCTTTGAAGGATCCATATCTGAGGCAGTTGCAACTTTTTTTGATCAATCTGATCAGAATATATCCACACAAGAGTTGGATGAACTAGAAGCGCTTATTCAGCAAGCCAGGAAAAATAAAGACAACAACTTAAACCCATAACCCTATCTTCACATGAACTTATTCATCGAAATCTCCATCAAAAGTATATGTATAGCTGCGATAGGATGTGGCTTGTGTTGGGCTTTCCGCCATCAAACTGCTCATTTACGACACTGGCTGATCAGCTTAACTGCCATAGGGTTAATTCTTCTCCCTATAGCTATCAGCTTAGGACCAGATTTACCACTCATACCAGAAAAGGTTGTACAGGAGCTCTCTATTACTCCATCTTATCCAATGACTCATTCTTCGGGAATGGAAGTAAGGGAGACTGAAAAAGCTTTTGACCCTTCCTCAGTTTCTTCAGAATCTGAACATTACACTACTTTTTCCTCTACTCTCCCTTTATCAACCCAAATATTCTTAATTCTTTTAGGATCATGGGCATTAGGAACCATTTTCCTTTTTATTAGGCTAGCATTAGGTATTTTCAGGATAAATCAAATCAGCAGGCAGGCTCAGATAATACCTTTTCCTTTACGAGAATCTCAAGATAAATTTGCCGCGCTTACCATTAAAATAAGCCCCAAAGTTATATCACCTATGACATGGGGAATTTTCAAGCCAGAGATTATTTTACCCCATTCGGCTTTATCACTAGGGAAGGAGGAAATTCACACGATTCTTATGCACGAATGGACACATATTCAGCGAAAAGATTTTTTACAGCACTTAATCTATTTACTGGCAACTTGCCTCTACTGGTTCAATCCTTTTGTTTGGATTCTTAAGCACAGACATGTTCTGGAACGTGAAAAAGCATGCGATGAGCAAATGATCCGTTGTGGAAAGTTGCCCACTGAGTATGCGTCCCAGCTTATAGCAGTAACCCGTAAACTCACTCAACCATTCTCGTTAACTGATTATGTAGCTGTTCAAATGGCAAAGACCTCCCAGATCCGTAATCGGATTAAAGCCCTCCTGGATGATAACCCATCCATTCCCCTGCCCTCCAGCAAAGTACTTACTAACTATGGACTTCTCTTTGCATGCTGGATACCATTATTAGCTGCGATAAGTCCTATATCCCCAGCGAGAGAAATCCCTGTCTTGCAGCAAATGATGAAAGAAGCCGACTTAGTACAATTTCACTCCCCAAAGGAGGAAGAGAAGCAGCATGTAAATCACACCCTGAGCTCAATTGCTACTGGTGAAACAATGAATGTACCAACAACAATCATAGAGAAAATTCCAAATTTGGATCGTATTCCTAACAGTAATCCGCCCATTTCGATGCCACAAGCTGTAACCCTTCAGCATGAACCCGTGTCGGCATCTGTTGACCCTTCCGTTGGTACATATTTAACCTGGTCAAAGGGAAGCTATGATTATCAGCTATGGACATTGGGGCAGGTCCAAGGTCTTCTAACCTATCCATATCTAAAGTTTGAAGAGTCGGATCATTTACTCATTTTAAAACAGACAAGGAAAGGGAAATCACATAAAACGGTAAAACTTGTACTTACTCCTGCACCATATAATGGTAAAATGATTCAAACCTATCGCGATGGAAAGCCCAATTCATCATCATGGTATACTAAAGGCGAAATGTTGGAGTTTTGGTTTAAACAAGGGGAATGGATATTCCTAGCAAGGGGTACAAACAAATGGGAAAAAAAGTTTTTGCCTATGATTTCGGAAAAATTACAGGAAAACAATGAATATGTTCAGCAACATACTCACCCCGAATGGTGGGAGGTTATACTGGAACATCAGCTATTGAAAGAAGAACGCTTTTTGAAGGATGATGAAGATAAGCTCAATACGTATCTTACTGAGGTGTTTTCAGTTGTAGATGCTGATAAAAGCGTCATTTCCAAACTAGAAGCCCTTCCTGTCCTTAAAGAACAAGACTTCCCTAAACATGATACAGTAGCTGTTGATTTCATAGGTCGCAACCAACCTACCAAATGGAACTCAGGTTTTACCGGGCAAAGAAAAAGGAC
>CAZZEC010000075.1:0-1078 GCA_964652565.1 uncultured Bacteroidia bacterium | reverse complement strand
ATTGATTCTAAAGGACATCCAAATAAAGGAGGAATTTTTCTTTCCCTGGATAAATCGTCTTATCGCTCATTGGAAGAGATAACTCATCAGAAAGATTGGGGCATTCGGGAAGGAAACTATTCTTTTTATCTCTCTGAAGTGCCTTAATCGTTTTTAATTTATTACATCGAAATAAAATAAGCCCTACCTAGGGTAATACAACTACCATTATGAAACATTCACTTTTATGTTGCCTTTTGGCAAGTAATCTTTACGTGCTTTTTTCACAACCTAAAAAGGACCTCTCACATACCATCATTACTTCAGATATTGATCTTTTCTGGCAATGTTATGATGAGGCCAAAGGGAAAATAACTAGTTCTACCTTTAAGCAATATATCACGGAGGGGTCTGCTGGTGTGAAGGGCTTCATTCCCCTTAGAATAGTAAGTACCAAAAAACTGGCAAAAACGGTAAAGAAAGATCAAAGCTACTATGAATCTATACGTTCGGGAACCTTAACAATCAGAGAATCTTTTGAAAAGGAAATTCTCCAGATTTATCGACAAATGAAGGAATGGTATGCTGAGACTACCATTCCCCATCTTTACTTTGTCATAGGCAGGAAAAATACTGGAGGAACTATTACAGAAGATGGACTTATAATGGGAGCCGAAATGTTTGGCCCTCAAGGGAATTCTAATGGGTTAAATGCAATCCTTGATTATCAGGTTATTCCCTCTATCGTAGCTCATGAGCTTATTCATTTCCAGCAGAAGTATCCATCAAGTAAAAGCTTGCTAGATCAAAGTCTTAGAGAAGGAAGTGCAGATTTTCTTGCTCTCCTGATTCAGGGAAAAGAACTTTCCCATCACCTGGATGACTGGGCTGTTCCTAAAGCTAGGGAACTTTGGAATATTTTTGAAAAGCAGATGCTTGAAAAATCCTATCAAGGCTGGTTGTATGGAGGGGGTTCAGTCATGCCAGACGCCCCTAGAGATTTAGGGTATTGGATGGGATTTCACATTTGCAAAGCATACTACCTCAAACAAAATGACCCCAAACAGGCAGTAGTGGATATATTAACGATTCAGGACGC
>CAZZEC010000074.1:23564-28283 GCA_964652565.1 uncultured Bacteroidia bacterium | reverse complement strand
GACTCACCTCCCAGATATTGACAATCCCAAAGTTTTTGCATGCCTTCAAAGTCTACGGTCACTTTATCATATTCAAATTTACGAGCCAGGGAAGTAGTGTAGTGATTGTCTCCCATACCAATATCTACATCCATCATTGTCATCTGGCAAGGATGTTCATATCCACAAGCATGGGTTATCTCTAGTATCTCTTTGTTAAGTGTACGAATATAATTGTAAAACCGATCTGATTTTAGCGTTGTATCGATACCTGCCTGTAACCATCTGCTCTGTGTAGCAATGCCTGCGGGGCATCTATTCGTATGGCATATTTGAGCTTGAATGCAGCCGATGGACATCATCGCTTCACGAGCCACATTTATGACATCCACTCCCATGGATAATGCCATCAAGGCACTGGAGGGAAAACCCAACTTACCTGATCCAATGAAAGCAACCCTATCTGATAGATTATATTTTGAAAAGATCTTATATACCGCACTAAATGCATATATAAAGGGAAGCGACACATGATTGGCAAAGGATGGCGGTGCAGCACCTGTACCTCCTTCTCCTCCATCAATGGTAATAAAATCCGGTCCTGTACCACGTTCCAGCATTTCCTGCGCCAATTCATACCACATATCCATTTTTCCTACAGCAGATTTAATTCCTACGGGCAACCCCGTCTCTTCTGCTATCTGTTCGATGACATCCAGCATTTCCACCACATTGGAGAAAGCTGTATGATGAGAAGGCGAAATCACATCTTGTGCTACAGGTACTCCTCTAATCTGTGCTATTTCTTTTGTAATCTTTTTGGCGGGTAATACCCCTCCTTTTCCAGGCTTAGCCCCCTGCGACAGTTTAATCTCAATAGCTCTTATATAAGGGTGTTTTTCAACAAGTGCTTTTAATTTATCAATAGAAAAATTTCCTTTTTCGTCCCTTACCCCGAAATACCCTGTCCCAAAATGAAAGACAACATCCGCTCCATGTGCATGATAAGGAGAAAGCCCCCCCTCTCCAGTATTGTGATAGCATCCAGCCTTTAACGCACCCTGATTAAGCGCGACGACTGCAGCTTTTGACAGCGACCCATAACTCATGGCTGAAATATTGATTACAGACCGGGGCCTATAGGGACGCTTTCGGTTATGTGCTAATCCAATCACTTTTGCACTTGGTAAAAAGTTAGGATCTTTTGTGCTTGGATGTCCCTCTTTCAATTGGTAGGGAAACATAGAAGGATTGATAAAAATATAGCCTGGAGCATGTATATCATTATCTGTCCCAAATCCTTGATAATTATTTTGCTTCTTGGAAGAGGCGTATACCCATGAACGCTGGCTCCGATTAAAGGGTAATTCTTCACGATTATTGGCAACAATATATTGCCGAAGTTCCGGACCTATTCTCTCCAACATATATCTGAAATGACCTACTACTGGAAAGTTGTGCTGGATTGTGTGTCGTTTATTAATAAAAATGTCCCTAATTGCTATGATAAGTATACCGAGTATAAGGTAACCCCACCATGGAACCTCACTAAAAAGATTGAAGATATAATCCATACAAATAAAAAGGTTGATTTAGCCTCTTGACAACATTCCCAATAATACGACAAAAATCAATATCTGTGTTGTCCCTAAATATACTGATACTTCTGGATTTAAGGTGAAAAAATACAATAAGGGAATACTCAAAATAAGTAACCAGACTAATAATATGGAAAAGCCATTGAGATTATATCCCGTCTTCACGTAGTAAGAAATCCTGGGCTCCTGAATAAATACATGTGTAACTATATTGCGAAAGGGAGTAACTTTGATACGGATATATTGATGGGTAAAAAATTTGTAGGCGTAAACACGATTCAACCTAAATGTGTAATTTTCTGTACGTACCTTTACCATGCCTGGATCAGACAACGTCCAGGGAAGATCTCTTTTGGATAAGACCAACTCTTTCTCTACTTCTTTAGTTAACGCAATATCAATGACCAGGCTGGCACAGTACAAAAAAATAAATGCCAATATGATCTTTAGCCCTACTGAAAAATAGCTAAAGGCTTTTGCAGCGTTTTGGCGTGAGAGGGTCTGGTGATATTCATACCTCACATGTTCTGCGGAAGATTTTGCATAATCCCTATTCGTAGATCCTCCAGATTTTTCTTCCCTGTTTTGTGAATTATTGTAACTCCCCCTATAAGTCATTCGCCGCTGATAGCTCGTCCTGCGATAGCGACTCGCTCGCTTTCTCCTCACTTGCTCATATCGAAGCGTTGCGGCTTCCCCTGCTCCAGCCCCACTGACTCGATTATCATACAATTTTCTCTTGTAGGGATTACCCAGAATCTCATATGCTTCCCTGACCTCCATAAACTTGATGGTAGTATCTTCCTGAGGATTCATATCTGGATGATACTTGCGAACAAGCTTTTTGTAGGCCTTTTTGATTTCTTCGGCGCTTGCAGTATTATCTAATTCTAAAACTTGGTAATAGTCTTTGGACATTCTAACCTTGTGCTCGTACTATACCAAGATTACAAAAAAGATAGCGGAAAAGGAAGTAATGGATTCATAGACCTCATTCATTTACAATCAATTTTACATATACAGGAAAGTGATCGCTATAGCCTTCCGGATCAAATTCTCCTCTAAAAATAGCTCTTCGAGGGTTTTCCGCTCCCCTACCAAATCCTACATTGAGCCCTTCACTGTAAATTTGAGCAGATCCGTTGATATAAGTTAACTCATTGTCTTCCCTAAGTAGTGCTTCGCTGATCAGGAACTGGTCAAATAGATTCCATTTACCCCGATATGTCAATGTGCCTGTTTCATCGGGATCAAGGAGATTATACATGGGATTGTAAAACCCTCTATTCGAAACCTTCTGTATATCTTTCTTTCCTCCCAAAACACGGGCCATACTTTTATTGAAGGGATCATCATTGAAATCTCCCATTAAAATGATATTTGCGTCTTCTCTTAGTGCAAAGATTGAATCTATATGTGTTTTTACCTGTATCGCAGATCTCACCCTGCGAAACTCGCTTTCTTTTTCCCCTTCCCTTCTCGAAGGCCAATGATTTACAATGAGATACAGAGGCTCTCCATTGACAGTACCTTCCACAATCAATGCATCTCGGGAGGTATAGTCTGGATCAGTTGGATAAGTCATTTTGCACAGCACATGACCCGTATAGGTAAACACATCTAGATCATACATAAGTGCTACATCAATTCCACGCATATCCGGCGATTCCTCATGAACTACCTGATACCCTTTGGATGCTAATGCGCCTGTACGTGCCAGATCTTCAACGACGCGTTTATTTTCAACCTCTACCAACCCAACAATTTCAGGGCCTTCTTCTCCCAAATTAGTAATCACACCCGCCAGTTGAGAAAGTTTTCGTTTATACTTGTCTGAAGTCCATTGATATCTCCCACTGGGTAGAAAATCTTCATCGATTTTTTCCGGTTCATCTTGGGTATCGAAAAGATTTTCCACATTGTAAAATCCTATATCAACGATATTCTGCTGATTTGGCTTCAACAGCCCTAAAGAACGCGAGTCATTTGTATTTTCAGTGTTCTTAGAGCTTTTGCAACCTATACATAGGCAAAGAGCAGATATAATGAAAGCAAAAAATTTCATAGTTAAGATGTTAGCTTAAGGATTAAATCAAAGGGATTGTACACTGTTTAACGGGAAGTCAAATATATGAAAAAGGTGCTTGCTCAGAAGGTTATTACTTATTGCCTCCATTTCGACGTTCTTGCATCCTCCTCCTTGCCAATTCGCTAAAGACTTTTTGCTTAAACTCATTCTCTGCTTTATATAGAAGGACAATTTTGCGTATGGGTAATGCTTCTTTATACTTTTGATGGTATGCAAGATTGATCTCATACTCCTTTTTTTGAGAGGCAATAAACCCATCCACTAATTTTTCTAATGTCTGGTCATCAGAAGCCATCATTTTCTGGGCTAATTGCTCCCTGCGATCTTCATTTTCTTTCTTAAGCTTTTCTAACTCATCTGTATATTCATTGTAAATAGGCCAAAAATTTTGTGCTTCTTCACTAGTGAGAGAAAGCTGTTCAGTAATATAGGCGATTTTCAATGAATTGAGCCGTTCTTGCAAGGGACCACCGTTGCCCCCCACCTGAGCTTTTAGCATAGTCATGCTAAATAAGCACACCATTGAGATGATAAGTATATTCTTCATTCTATTCCTTTAAATTCGTGTCCAGGTTAAGGCTCTAATCTTATATTCTAATCCAAGCTTATCTATCATTGATCGGTTGGTTGTCATTGAAACCATTCCTCTTTAATATCTGACACATCCAGATCTTCCAGTAATAATTCCGATTCTTCATTTGATAACCATTCCTGCGGTAAATATCCTAAATGTATATCTTCAATTCCCTCTCGTTTGAGCATTTTGGCCATATTATCAATGTCGCTAAATGTCTTGCCATTAATTTCCTTCATGAGCGTTTCCGTCGGAATCCCAGCAAGAGACACCTCTAGTGCTTCTGGCTGCGAAAAGATTTCTTGTTGCTCAACAGTTCTGTACCACACCCCCATGAGTGATATTGCGATTGCTGCGGCAATTCCATAAGATATCTTTCGAAAGCTAACCTTCTCTCTTGCAAATGAGGCATGTAAAAAGGGATTAACTGCTTTATCGAGTTTAGCTTTCAGCGACGTATTAAATTGTTCCCAGTAAAC
>CAZZEC010000074.1:22029-23464 GCA_964652565.1 uncultured Bacteroidia bacterium | reverse complement strand
TTATTGATCTTCCAGATATTTTTCTATTTTTTTTACGGCATGATGATAACTGGCTTTCAGGGCTCCGGTTGAAACATCCAATATATCTGCCATTTCATCATATTTCATCTCATCAAAGTATCTCATGTTAAATACGAGTCTCTGCCTTTCGGGAAGAGTAAGAATGGCCTTTTGCAACTTCAATTGAATTTCGCTCCCCTCTATGTATTTACCCGATTCCAGGCTATGTCTTAAATCATTCTGAATGTCTTCAACATCAGTAAACTGTCTTTTTCGTTTCGCCTTTAGAAAGGTAATGGACTCATTGGTGGCGATCCTATACAGCCAGGTTTTAATACTGGCATCTCCTCGAAACTTATCTATATTTCGCCAAGCCTTCAAAAAGGTATTTTGTAATACATCATTTGCATCTTCGTGATCAATGACAATCCTTCTAATATGATAATACAAAACCTGTTGATAGTTTTTGACTATAGCGTCAAATACTGATCTTTTCTTACTGGGATTACCCAGTTCTGATATGAGATGCTGTTCTGCCGTTGCCACCATTTAATGATTAGACCCTTAATACTACCAATAGTTTAACGATCATCACAAAAAATATCCATATTCATGGTTATAAATCGTATATTTATTGATCAGGAAAAAATTAATGGAGCTACAATGTACTTCCTTCTTCTAATCTGCTTTAACTAAAGCCTTGATTATCAAAGCATAAACCTAATTATTGTTTATACTAAGCAATGTTGGTTTATTTATGATATATTAAGGTATCAAGAAGTATGCTTTCATGATCACATTTGCCCATTATGATAAGCTAATATTACGAAACTGGATATATGATATTAGACTCTGAAGATCGAAAACTCATCTCTTCCATTTTCTTTCTCAACGTTCCTCCTACGCTTACTGATTTGTATCCTACTATCTTTTCATGGGATCTACCTCAAAAGGGACAAAATTGGGCCAAGTTTTATTACATCCTTGACAAACGGGGTCGCCTAAAATGGATTTTTCCCGAGGCAACTCGCTATCCAGTCTTCTTATCAATAGAAAATGAGCTCCACACGTTACCTCCTATCAAAAAAAGGACAATTAGGTTGAGCTTTTTCTTAGGGCTAAAACAGTGGATTGTTTCGGGTAGTTTTTATGTGAATGAAGATTATATTTTTCCCTTGTATGACCTCATTAATTCTGTTCCACACGAATCCTTTGCCATATTAACCAATACTACGAAAAACTTTAGAAAGAGTGTTATAGCATTGAATCAGGGTAAATATATTAGTCACTTCATTAAACTAGCACATACAAATGAGGCAACAGAATTAATTTATAATGAAGTATATGGATTACAAATCCTATCTCAAAGGAGATTGAGAAAATTGGTCCATCCTTTTCTCAGTCATACAGAAGGAGACCATGCGATCATTATTTC
>CAZZEC010000074.1:11988-21929 GCA_964652565.1 uncultured Bacteroidia bacterium | reverse complement strand
AATTGGTCCATCCTTTTCTCAGTCATACAGAAGGAGACCATGCGATCATTATTTCTAGTGTAAAACCCGCTAAAAATGGCTACAGGTCGATGCATCTTGAATCCATACATTTCAAAGCATTAGGAGAAATGTATAAGGTGTTTCATCACGTAAGAGAAATGCAAGATATTTCTTTGTACACGGGGTTGGAAAATGTGCTAACAGATATCAGAGAGATAATAGAAGATGATAGTACATCTATACCTGATAATACCAAACAGGATTTCTTACATATACTCACACAGTATCAAATATTATTTCACTCAGTCTCCCCATATACTGAATTAAAGGTCTCTCTTACACATGGACAATTCGTACCTTCCAATATGTACCTAACTTCACGTCAACTTTGTCTATATGATTGGGAAAATATGAACGAGAGCTTACCCCTTCTTTTCGATATCTTTTATTTTACATATTATACTTTCACCTCACAAACAAAAGCTATTACTCCTGAATCGGTATGGGAATTTATAATAAAACTTCTTAAGCGAAAAGAATTAGTAGATATATCTATACGTTATCAAATAGATCCCTGGTACTATCACAAACTGTTTCTTATATTGGAAATACCCTACCTACTCAAGCAAGTGCTCAAAGATATGGAAGAATCGGACACTCTTTTGCTCCCTACTCCGTGGATAGCATTTCTTCTTCATCAAATTAATGCTCCTGAGTTGCAGGAGTAATATATTGAGAAATCAGCCCTGCAATAAAACCCCCTACTGCTTCAGTACCGAGTGTAGACGTAGGATCAATATCGGAAGTAACCTTACCTTCAGCTAACGCTTTGTCTACTGCTGCGCAGATAGATTGTGCTTCTTGCTGCATGTCTAATGCCATATCCAACATCAATGCTGCAGATAAAATTGCTCCTATTGGATTGGCAATATTTTTTCCCGCTGCCTGTGGATAGGAACCATGTATAGGCTCAAATAGATCCACAGTCTCACCCAGCGATGCGGAAGGCAGCATTCCCAAGGAACCCGTAATTACAGATGCTTCATCTGTAATAATATCACCAAACATATTTCCGGTAAGTATTACATCAAATGAACGAGGTTGCTGAATCAACTTCATCGCCGCATTATCTACAAACATATAATCCAGTGTAATATCTGGAAATTCTTTGGCTGCGAATTCCGAGACCGTTTCTCTCCATAGCCTGGAAGTCGCTAGTACATTGGCCTTATCGACTAATGTAACGCATTTCTTTCTTTTGCTAGCTGCTTCAAACGCCTTTTGGGCAATGCGAACTATCTCTTCTTTGTGATACACACACGTATCAAAAGCCTTATCTCCAGACTCAGAGCGTCCCCGAGGCTCTCCAAAATATATTCCCCCAGTCAGTTCTCTATATACGACAAAATCTACCTCAGCAATAATAGATTCTTTTAAGGGCGATGCTGAATACAGGGAAGGATAACTTACCACCGGACGCACATTGGCAAACAGCCCTAACTGCTTTCGCATGGCAAGCAGACCTTGCTCGGGCCTCACCTTGGCGGAGGGATCGTTGTCATATTTGGGATCTCCAATGGCTCCAAAGAGGACAGCATCTACACTTCTCAATAGTTCCAGTGTTTCATTGGGAAACGGATTCCCTGTTTCATCTATCGCCACTGCTCCTACTAATCCCTTGTGGTACTCAAACTCATGACCGTAAACACTTCCGATCATGTCTAACACTTTTACTGCCTGATGGATTACTTCTGGTCCAATACCATCACCTGGTAGTATAGCAATCTTTTTTTTCATGTTGAATTCTTACTTAACTGTAGGCACTAATTTAGCTTTAAGATTATTAAATTAGGCTTTCACAGGAAAAAAATGCGTACGAGATTGCTCGAATTGTTCAATTTCCGATCTAAGACTCACCAAAAAGTCGATATTATCGTACCCTTGAAGTAGACATGACTTTTTGAAGGCGTCGATTTCGAATGTGTGTTTCTCATTCATATCCGGAATTTCCAGTAATTGTGATTCGAGATCTATAGATACCTCTGTTTCAGGATACTTTTGTACCTGTTGTAGCAATTTTTGTAGGAAAGGCTCTTCAACCTGAACGGGTAGGAGACCATTGTTGAGAGCGTTATTGCGAAATATATCAGCAAAAGAACTGGATATGACCACACGGAATCCATAGTCATACAATGCCCAGGCAGCATGTTCACGACTAGACCCACTTCCAAAATTTCTACCTGCTACCAAGACTTTCCCGGTATACGTTGAATCATTGAGTATAAAATCCTGTACGGGGTTTCCTTCTGCATCATATCGCCAATCTCTGAAGAGATTTTCGCCAAAGCCTTCTCTCGTTGTAGCTTTGAGGAAACGAGCTGGAATGATTTGGTCCGTATCCACATTTTCATTTGGCAGTGGGACCATTGTAGAAACGATATTGATAAATTTTTCCATTTAAATAATAATTGCAATCGTTACACTCCCACTGGAGTTGGTATATGTTCTCGAATATCCGCTATCTTGCCTTTGATAGCTGCTAACGCAGCGCTTAGGGGACTAGCCAGGAAAGTTCTGGCACCAGGTCCCTGTCTTCCTTCAAAGTTGCGATTAGAAGTAGAAATACAATATTTCCCCTGGGGGATTTTATCTTCATTCATACCCAAACAAGCAGAACAGCCTGCTCCCCTGAATTCGAACCCTGCAGATGCAAGAATACGATCCAGTCCTTCTTCCTGTGCCTGCTTTGCAACTTGCTGAGATCCGGGTATAATCCATGCCTCTACATGTGGGGCTTTTTGTTTTCCTTTGACAAAATCCGCTACCAGACGTAAATCTTCAATTCTGGAATTGGTACAACTCCCAATAAAAACGTAATCTACGTGTTGTCCTTTAATCGGCTGACCTTCTGATAGTCCCATATACGCTAATGACTTTGCCAATGCTCTCTGTTCGGAAGGATGACCTAGCTCTTCGGATTTTGGGATATGCATGTCCACACTTATCCCCATTCCCGGGTTAGTACCATAAGTAATCATGGGCGCAATATCTGAAGCTTCAAAATGGAGCACCTTGTCGAAGGAGGCATCATGATCTGAAGGCAATGTTCTCCAGTACTCAACGGCTTTGTCAAATTCCTCTCCCTTAGGTGCATATTCCCTCCCTTTAATATACTCAAAGGTAGTTTCATCAGGAGCGATTAATCCACCTCTGGCTCCCATTTCAATGCTCATGTTGCAGATGGTCATTCGGGCTTCCATACTCAAATTGCGAATGGTTTCTCCAGCATATTCTACAAAATATCCTGTTCCTCCACTTGTACTGATTTGTGAAATGATATATAAGATCACATCCTTGGCAAATACACCTGGCTGTAGCGTCCCTGAGACCTCTATTTTCATAGTTTTGGGGCGATTTTGCAGGATACACTGTGTAGCTAATACCTGCTCAACCTCACTCGTGCCTATACCGAATGCAATACTACCAAAAGCACCATGTGTAGATGTATGACTATCACCACATACGAGTGTCATGCCAGGTTTGGTAATCCCGAGTTCTGGCCCAATAACATGTACGATTCCTTGATAGGGGTGATTAAGTCCGTATAGAGATACACCAAATTCTTCACAATTTTTTGTCAATGTATCTACCTGAAGTCTGGAGAGTGCTTCTTTAATAGGTAGGTGCTGATCCTTGGTAGGAACATTGTGATCAGCAGTTGCCAGCGTTTGCTGCGTTCTTGCAACAGGTAAACCTCTTCTTCTCAATCCGTCAAAGGCTTGAGGGCTGGTAACTTCGTGAATGAGATGCTGATCAATATATAATACATCTGGCCCATCGGGTATTTGATGTACAACATGCTCATTCCAGACTTTTTCAAAAAGCGTCTTACCCATAGTTTAATGGTTGTGGTTGCTAAATATGTTTTGATATGTTGTGAGATCAATTTTATATATGCTGCTCCTTAGCGCACATTCACTCTTGCCATTTCTTTAGCTTTTACCAGCTCTCTCAGGTCTTCATCTTCTACGCGCTTCTTTTCATCTGCTAATGCAAGAAAACGTTTATAAAGATCATCCAATTCTTCTTTGGCATATAAATACCCCAGTAATTCCAGACGATGTTTCAAGGCTGCACGACCGCTTCTTGCAGTCAAGATGATCTCCGATGCATGTACACCCACCTCTGATGGATCTATAATCTCGTAATTCTCTCGATGTTTCAGAACGCCGTCTTGATGTATGCCTGATGAGTGGGCAAAGGCATTTTTACCTACGATAGCTTTATTGGGTTGTACAGGCATTTTCATCAGCCGAGATACCAGGCGACTAATATTATAGATTTTTTCAGATTGAATATTTGTATGCAGACCCAAATCAGAATGACTCTTCATGATCATAGCTACTTCCTCTAAAGAAGTATTTCCTGCACGTTCTCCAATGCCATTTACAGTTACTTCTACCTGTCTGGCTCCATTATATAATCCAGAGATTGAATTAGCAGTGGCTAAGCCTAGATCATTATGGCAATGAACGGAGATCATGGCTTTGTCGATATTGGGAACATGATCAAATACGTACTTGATTCTTTGGCCAAATTGCCAGGGTAAAGTGTACCCTGTAGTATCCGGGATATTGACTACTGTTGCTCCAGCGTCAATGACCGTTTCCACCATCCTTACCAAGAAGTCCAGATCTGCACGTCCCGCGTCCTCGGCATAAAATTCTACATCATCTACAAAGTTTCTGGCAAATTTAACTGCATCCCGGCTCATTTCCAGTACTTTTTCTCTTGACATTCGAAGCTTGTACTTAATGTGTATATCTGAGCTTCCAATACCTGTATGTATCCGCTTACGCTTCGCATATTTCAGCGCTTGTGCTGCAACTTCAATGTCCTTTTCTTTTGCTCTGGATAGCGCACATATCACTGGCAAACTCACAGCCTTAGATATTTCAACTACTGAGTTAAAGTCGCCAGGACTTGAAATGGGGAAGCCTGCTTCGATAATATCTACCCCTAATTCTTCCAGTGCTTGTGCTACCTCTACTTTTTCATCTGTATTGAGTTGACAACCTGGAACTTGCTCTCCATCCCGGAGAGTAGTATCAAAAATAAAAACCTTGTCCTTTCCTTGCATAATCTAATTCCTTAGAAATAACAATAAAAATCGCCCCTTTTAGCAAGAAAGCCATTCCCCGTTGAGAATGGCTCATATATTTTCATATCCACCGCTCAACCTGAAATCATCTAGTCAGATAGCTCAGTCAGTAGTAGATATGTATGATTAATAAACATTTATGATTAAAATACTAATTGCTCAGTTATTTCATTAAATTGTTTCGTCTCACTAATATGAAATATTAATCAGAAAAATCAAACTTTATTTAACTTTTATCTAGTAGCTTATTTTTTAGTAAATGCATATGCAAACTGAAAGAGCCTCCTCAACCCTCAAAATTTGTACAAATTGCGGTTCTGAAGTTCCTGAGATATATTGTTCTACTTGTGGAAAAAAGTTCCAGCAAAGTCGAATCACTTTCAGAGGTATGCTTCACAATTGGTATCGTGAGCGCCGTGAAGACATTTATATATATTACATTACTACCAGAGATCTCTTATTACATCCCTCAAAAGTAATAAAAGGATATTGGGAAGGTAAAACTGAACATTATTACCATCCATTTAACTACTTCCTGGTGATGACTTCCATCCTTATATTCATCACACTTTCAAAAGATTTTGATGCGGAAAAGGTACTTGCTGCTAATGATCAAATTGAGGAGATATACTCAAATCAGCCCAATAATCCTGCAGTTGAAAAAGATGAGAAGACGTTAGAAGCAGAAAAGAGAGTCCAGGAATTTCAGTTGAAACTTTTTCTAATGATGAGAAAAAATTTCAACCTGTTGCTATTAGCAGCCATACCGTTTTTAGCTCTAGGGATTCATTGGATGGTCAAAAGACAAAAGAGGACATATGGGGAGCAACTTATTTATTCATTTTATGTACAGGGCTTCAATTTACTCATAGGGCTACCATTATTCTTGTTTGTAGATCCTATGGATAATAGCAGCAACCTCCGTTTTCTAACGGTTCCATTTGCAATATCTTTCATGGCTTGGACACTCATGGATCTTTACAAATTCAACGTCTTAAAAGCAATTGTTCTAACTATACTAGCAGAAATTATTTATTTTACGCTTTTCGTATTGAGCTTCGCCATTTTGGGATTTCTCGGAGGTATGGCTGCTGTTGGCTTGGGATTGATCTAGTATTATTTAGACCCCAATACGGCTTTCCTGTAGGAATACAAGTTGATCAATACTGCCGTTAAAAGTGTAAATGCCACAATCGCAGATCCACCATAGCTAAATAGAGGCAGAGGGATTCCTATCACAGGCACGAGCCCTACAGTCATTCCGATATTTACCATAATGTGGAAGAAAAATATGGAAAAGACCCCATAGCCATATGCCCTGGCAAAACGAGTCTTAGCATTTTCGGCAATAAATTGTGTTCTCCACAAGAAGAGAAAATAAATAAGAATAGTGAAAGCAGATCCTATCCATCCCCATTCCTCTCCCACTGTGCAGTAAATAAAATCTGTCTCCTGTTTTGGAACAAACTTATATTTTGTATAATTACCTTCCAGGTATCCTTTTCCCCAAATCCCTCCAGATCCTATGGCAATCTTAGATTGAATCACATTGTATCCTTTGCCCAAGGGATCTTCCTCCGGATTAAATAACACAGCAATTCTATCTTGTTGATGTTCTGGAAGACGTTCAACAATCAATTTTGTACTGAGCGACAGTCCCAGGAAAAAGACTAAAGCTATAACGTGTCCAATTAGAATCCGCAATACATTTTTTTTATTGTAAAATACGAGAAAAGAAAATACAGTTACTCCTAAGATGATCGCCCAACCTACCCATTGTTTTTCAATTCCCAATGTAAGCAATGCTACTGCTGCGGATAAGATCAGCAAACCGGGGATTAGTGGATTTAATCCCTCTCTAAATAACACGATGAAAAAGCTGGCAAATACCAACGCAGAACCTGTATCATTTTGTAAGATCACGATCCCTGCAGGTATTAAAATAATACTTGCTGCACTGAGGAGATAACGCGATTTTTTGAGTGAGAACCCGAGTTCTGATATGTATTTCGCTAATGCCATAGCTGTAGCGAACTTAGCAAATTCAGAAGACTGTATTGAGATTCCTCCTATGTATAACCAGCTTTTTGCTCCATTTACTTCTTTACCAATTAGCAGTGTAAGAACGAGTAATAGGATACTAATACCATAGAGGATATAACTGGAACTTAAGATTAATCTATAGTCAAGAAACGAGGTGATGACAACTACAAATAAAGAAACCCCCAGCCAAATAAGTTGCTTTCCGTGAGTACTATCTAGTTCCCAGATAGAAACTGCTCCACCATCAGATGATACTGAATACACATTAATCCAACCCCATGCAGCAATGATGAGAAACAATACAAGAGTCAGAATATCAAAGTCAAAATTTTTTCTTTTCAAGGAGTTTCAGTTTGCTACATAAAGATACAAATTTCCCAATCCAGGCTCTACTTTTATATATCTTTAATCAGGGCAAACGCAATAAAATTATTTATAGCTACTTATCAGAAGATTAAATTATTCCAATATATAAATATTTTAATCGTAACCAACTGACAATGAATTATTCATGAAATTTGATGTGTTCGCCCTAATCTCTAATTGCTCACGAGGATTGTTCTTCTTTCTTTTCTTCTACTGGCTCACGCTCAGATTGATCATCTTCATCTGTAGAATTTTCGACTTGAGCCTCTTCTGTTTCGGCCTGTCTTTCATCAGAAGCAATTTTCTCATTACTCGCAGTATCCTGATCATCCTGATCAGTCTCTAAATGCTGATTTTGAGCCTGCTGATCTTCCGTAATCTCGTTATCGTCATCATCTGGTTCATCTGGCATATCCTTAGGTGGATTTTTAAGCATCTCATTCAGCATCTTGACTTTTCCCTTCCATTCTTGTACCTGTTCCTTTTCCCGGTCCAACTCCTCCTGAATCTGCTTTCGCAAAGGATCCCCAGATTTTCCTTTGGCAATAAATAGCATATTATTGCTGTACTGCTCAATCTTTTCTTCTGATTTACGTATTTTTTTTCTGATTCGGGAGATCTTAGCTTTTATCTGACGTGCTCTTTGATCGGGATCTGAAATAGTTTCAATAGTTGTCTTTAGACGAATCTCCCTGAGCTTTTCTCTTTTGCCTGAAAGTCCATTAAAAAACTTATCTATTTCTCTTCTAAACTCATCCCATATCTTATCCTTCTCTTTGTAAGGCACTTTTCCGACCTCTCTCCATTCTGCTTGAAGCTCTTTGATTCGTTCAATAGCCAGATCTACATCTTTCTCATCGTCTTCTGCCAGCTTTATCACTTCTTCAATGAGTTTTTTCTTCTTTTCCAGATTAATATTTTCTGTTTCATGGAGCGCCTGGTAATGCAACCTGCGTTGTTCAAAGAATTTATCACAAGCTGTCTTAAAGCGATTCCAAATTTTATTGGAATACCTTTCTGGCACAGGTCCAATCTGCTTCCATTCATTTTGAAGCCTTTTCAACTCCCTGGCCGTTTTCTCCCAATCTCCACTTTCTTTAAGTTCTTCCGCCTTGTCACAAAGTTCTTGTTTCTTAGTCAAATTCTCCGCACGTTTCTCATCTAATTCCTTGAAATATGCAGACTTGTTAGTAAAAAATGTATCTGCAATATTCCTGTATTGCTGCCATAGTTCATTATTCACCGATTTAGGGGCAGGACCTACAGCCTTCCATTCCTCCTGTAGCGCACGGAATTCATGGGTTGCTTCATTCCATTCCCTGGGTTTTCTTGCTGTAAACTCTGCATACTTATTCATGCTTTCCAGCAATACTACTTTCTTCTTTTCATTCTCTTCCTTTTGCCCATCCAGAATCTCCAGGAACTGTTGTCTTGCCTCAAAAAACTGATCAATAACGGTTCGAAAGTCATCGCGTATGCGATCGAGATCTTCTTTAGGTACATGCCCGATATTCTTCCATTGCTCTTGAATCTCCCGAAAATGATCCATTTTCTGTGTCCAGACACCTAAGTTATCCCGATCCTCTTCGGGCGGGATCAATGTTTTAGCTTCCTGTATCAGCTTTTCCTTCTCCTGCAAATTAATTTTTCTGTCGTACTCAAGCAGCTCAAAATGCATCTCTCTACGCTGATAGAAAGTATCCAATAACGTACGATAATCCATGTATAAAGACTCCATATCCTTCTTAGGAATATGACCTATGGACTTCCACTCATTTTGAATCTCTCGCACCTCTTGTATCTTATGTACATCTTCCGTTTCCACGATCGCCTTGAGATTTTCTATCAATCCTCGCTTTTTCTTGGCATTCTCTACCTTTTTAGCCTCCTGTTCCTTCTGAAGCTCTACTCGTTTTTTATTAAAATTGGCCAGTGCTTCTCTAAACTTCTCTGTATGCTCTTCAGATACTGCGGACTGCGCCCTGATCGCATCGAAGCTGCGTTTCAACAGTCCTACTTTAGGAATATTATCTGAAATGTCTCCTACGACGTATTTTTCCAACAATGCGATTAAATCCTCAGGATTAGCATCCAGTAATCTTGCAGATTGTTCTTCATCCAGAATTTCATCCACTTTGTCCAATAACTCCTTCTGTTCTGAGTCTAAGTTTCCCCAACTCGACCACATCTTCGAATCTTCTTCATCTGAAGACGATTCCGAGCTGCTATCATCTCCTACAGGAGTGTTCACTTTTGTTTCTTCTTGGACAGTTTGAGAAGATGCTGTTTGATCCACGGGTTGAGCTTCTACTACAGGAGTAGTCTCCTCTACCTCAACCGTTGCTTGCGCTTGAATAGTAGGTGAAGCTTC
>CAZZEC010000074.1:0-11888 GCA_964652565.1 uncultured Bacteroidia bacterium | reverse complement strand
AGATACAGTATCTTGAGGTTTAGATTCTGCATCAAGAGTAGTCTCCTCTACCTCAACCGTTGCTTGCGCTTGAATAGTAGGTGAAGCTTCTTCGGTTTCTGTAGTTTCAACATTTTCTGAGACAGATACAGTATCTTGAGGTTTAGATTCTGCATCAAGAGTAGTCTCCTCTACCTCAGCTTTTGTTTGTGATTGAGTAGTAGGTGAAGCTTCTTCGGTTTCTGTGGTTTCAATTTTTTCTGGGACAGACTCTTCTTCAGAGGCAGGACTTTCTGCCTTCACCTCTTCTACCACAGTATGCTCTTCTGGAGTATCTGCTTCCTTTTCAGCAGGATCATCATCTGTCTCTACCTCATTTTCTACTGACTCAGCATTTTCATCCTGAGGGGTTTCCGTTTCATTTTCCTCCGATGTTTCATCAAAAACTTCTTTTTGTGTAGGAGTGTCGGTTTCATCGACATTCTGTTCATCGGTGATCTCAGTATCATTACCTGACGTAGACAGATCGGTTTCCGCTTGTTTCAATGAATCGTCAAGATTCGTGGACTCGTTCTCAAACAACATGGGACTCTCTTTACAAATTTGCCCTTAGGCCTTAGCAATCTAGTTTTATACTAGCGAAATTACGTGATTTATTTACTAAATATTCAATCTGGGAAAATCTTTTTTGTTATATATTAACAATTCTTTCCTTAAATTTTACTGAATATTTGTTGAATTCCTCGTATTAAGTTAAATATTTTAATTACAACTTCCCAAAAACAGATCAGCCCCTTCTACTTATCCAGGAGTTAACTTCTTCTTTTGCAGGATTTTTTAATCCTAATTTCATTTTTTTGTTGATAGAACAAAGGTCTTGAAATAGTTTGTTGGGATTAGCTGCTGCCAATGCATCTATCGTAAGTATTCCCGACTTATACAATACGGGTACCCAATCTTCCGGGACTCCTAATTCGGTAAATTCTTCTACACTGGACATCTCCAATTGTTTTTCAGGCTTCATCTGAGGGAAAAATAACACATCCTGGATAGAAGGAGAATTGGTCATGATCATGGTCAATCGATCTATACCAATTCCCAAGCCTGCTGTAGGTGGCATACCGTACTCCAGGGCGCGTAGAAAATCTTCATCTAATACCATAGCCTCTTCGTCGCCTCTTTTTCCCAACTCCAACTGAGCCATGAATCTCTCTCGCTGATCCATAGGATCATTCAATTCAGAAAATGCATTGCAGATTTCTTTCCCATTACAGATCCCTTCAAACCGTTCGACCAGTCCCTCCACACTTCTATGCTTTTTGGCTAGAGGACTCATTTCAATAGGATAATCTGTAATAAAAACAGGCTGTATCAAATGGGGCTCTACGGTCTCTCCAAAGATTTCGTCGATTAACTTTCCTCTACCCATAGTTTCATCCATGACTACATTGAGTTTTTCACATACCTCTCGCAAATCTTTCTCATCCATCTCCGAAATATCAATTCCATTATACTTTTCGATAGCCTCATACATCGTATATCGCTTCCAGGGGCGCTTAAAGTCGATCACATGTTCCCCGACTGGAACCTGGGTGGTTCCATGAAGGGCTATAGCTACCTGTTCGATCATTTCTTCTACCAGACTCATCATCCACTCATAATCCTTGAAAGCTACATACAGCTCAACTTGTGTAAATTCCGGGTTGTGAAATCGAGACATCCCTTCATTCCTAAAATCCTTGGAAAACTCGTATACGCCATCATATCCTCCAACGATCAACCGCTTGAGATACAATTCATTGGCTATTCTCAGATACAAGGTCATATCCAACGTATTGTGATGCGTCTTGAAAGGGCGTGCAGCAGCCCCACCATATATAGGCTGTAAAATCGGTGTCTCTACCTCCAGATATCCCTTGTCATTAAGAAAATTTCGCATGGTCTGTACCAGTTGCGAACGCTGCTCAAATACCTTTTTGGTTTGTGGATGTACCACCAAATCTACGTAGCGCTGGCGATAGCGCTGCTCGGTATCTGTAAACGTATCGTACAATTTACCATCGGTCTCCTTGGGAAATGGAATGGGCCGCAGCACCTTGGACAAGATCTTGAGAGCGGTAACGTGGACCGTTTTTTCTCCTGTTTTGGTGATAAATGCATATCCCTTGATCCCCACAAAATCCCCCAATGAGATCAATTTTTTGAAGACTTCATTGTAGAGCGTTTTATCCTCATCCGGGCAAATCTCATCCCGCTGAACATATATCTGAATATTTCCCTTACTATCCTGTAATTCGGCAAAAGAGGCCTTTCCCATAATCCGTTTACTCGTAATTCTTCCCGCCAGAGACAGTTCTTCAAATCCTTCTTTTCCTTCTTCAAACTGCTCTTGAATCTCTTGGGTGGTGATGTTCACGTCAAAACCATCGGCCGGATAGGGGTCAATACCCAATGCTCTCAGCCGCTCCAGTTCATCTCTTCGTTCGCGCTCCTGATCCGTAAGAAATAGTTCGTTCATTAATTTATTACATTAAATTTTCTGTTGGTGGGGATTTGTACACATGTTCTTATGAGAGAAATAACTCTCCGTGATTCCCCGAACAATTATATTATCTTTGGGGGCGTAAATTACGCGATTTATGTTGGAAAATTACAGCGTTCATGAAGTTGATTGATACCCATTCACATTTATATTCAGAAAAATTTCAGGAAGATGAGGAAGAAGTGCTGGCACGAGCGGCAGAAATCAATGAAGCGATACTATTACCCAATGTTGATGCAGCCTCCATCAACGCTATGCATATGCTAGTCGGTAAGGCTCCGAACCTATGCTATCCTATGATGGGACTTCATCCTGTCTACGTACCTGAAGACTTCGAACCCCTTCTTGAAGAGATGGAACAACACTTATCTGAAGGTATCTATTTTGGAGTGGGAGAAACAGGGTTGGATTTGTATTGGGATAAAGACACGCTTCCCCGTCAAAAAGCGTCATTGGAAGTACATATACAATGGGCCAAGCGTTACGAGCTTCCCATTATCCTGCACGCACGCAACGCCATTGATGAAACCTATGAGATGATTGCCCAACACCATGATGAAACCCTTTGGGGCATCTTTCACTGCTTTGACGGTACGCTGGAACAGGCCCAAAAGATTATGGAATTGGGTAACTTTAAACTAGGTATAGGAGGAATCGTAACCTATCGCAAGGATGTCCCCAAGGTAGTAGAACAGGTTCCTATTGAATACATCGTGATCGAAACGGATAGTCCCTATCTGGCTCCGGCACCCCATCGAAGGACCCGCAATGAAAGCAGCTACACCCAATACATAGCTCGCAAACTGGTCGAGCTCTATGACCTGACATACAATGAAATTGCAGAGATTACGAATAAGAATGCGAGGGAGGTGTTTCGGAAGTTGGGGTGAGGGTTCGATAAGGAAAGTTAATAAATATTAACTAATTTTCACCTACCGCCCTTATCACTTTTTGAAACAAATTAGGACTCAAATAAAATTCTGCTTCATATACTAATTTTTGTAAGTAAGGTTTTATTTCCAAGATAAAACCTTTCTTTTTAGCCAAAATAAAAATTCCGATTAAACCTGTCACAGGAATACCTAGGCTCTCTGCCACAGCTCGTCCCTTCTGTTCATCGATTAATAAATAATCCGCCCTTAATTCAATAGCGAGAACCATTGCTGCGGCTTCTCCACTATGCACTTCAGTAATTAACCTATTAAAGAGGTCATTATTACTTATAGATGCTACCTCAATCCATTCCGACATCTTTAAAAATTCTTTCTGAAAGGGGATGCGATTGAGTTCCTTCTCAACATGAACGGGTATGATAATACGTCCAAATAGCTCATTGAGTAACTTTATTTCACCAATTTTCAATAAATTCGTGATAGGTGATGTATCACTCACAACGATCATAGCGTAATCCCAAGATTTTTGAGGTCTTTTTCGACATCTTCCCAATCATAGTGAATAAATACTTCACGTTTGGCCAATTCATGTTGAAAAGAAAGTTGATCTAAATTCGCTAATTCTCTAGCTTGTCCCATCGTAAGTCTTTTTTGCGCATAAAGATAAACCGATAGCTCTATCGCTAATTCCTCAACAGTCATATGAACTTTTTCCAGAAATTTGGATGATATAATAAAATCTTTCGCTTGATTCATACAGGTGGAGCTATCGACTATTAAAAATATGTTATGGAAACAACAATTTATCAATATAAACATTCTCACAATTCCACAATGAAACAATTATTAACAATAACCTCCCCTACCCCTCCTCTGAATTCAAAATCGTATGCCCCATTTTGAGCTTTTTGGTTAGGAGATAGTGTTCGTTGTGGGGGTTCGGTGCAATCTCGATAGGGACGATGTCTACGATTTCCAGTCCATATCCGATCAGACCTGCGCGCTTTTTGGGATTGTTGGTCATTAAACGCATCTTGCGTACACCGAGGTCTCTGAGGATCTGAGCACCTACCCCATAGTCTCGTTCGTCCATCTTAAATCCCAATTCAAGGTTGGCCTCCACGGTATCCCGACCCATCTCCTGAAGTTTATAAGCTTTTAATTTATTCAACAAGCCAATGCCCCTCCCTTCCTGGTTCATGTATAGCACCACACCCTTTCCTTCCTTTTCTACCATCTCTAGCGCCGTAGACAATTGAGGTCCACAATCGCAGCGACAAGAGCCAAAGACATCCCCTGTCAGACATGACGAATGAACTCGAGTTAATACAGGCTCATTGGGCTCCCAGGAACCTTTGACTAAGGCGAGATGAATCTCATCTGTATTCATTTGTCTATATGCGATCAAATCAAAATCTCCATATTCCGTAGGCATCTGCACCCCTATTTCTCGCTGTATCAGGCTCTCATGCTTCAACCTGTAGGCGATAAGATCCTGTATGGAGATAAGTTTTAGATCAAATTTATCTGCAACCTTACGGAGATCGGGTAATCGGGCCATAGAACCATCTTCTTTCAAAATCTCGATGAGCACGCCCACAGGTTTAAAACCCGCCATTTCTACCAAATCCACAGTAGCTTCTGTATGTCCTGCACGTCGCAAAACCCCTCCTTTCATAGCTTTCAGCGGAAATATATGTCCAGGACGACCCAGTTCTTCTGGTTGAGTCTTAGGATCAGCTAATGCGCGAATGGTCTTCGCTCGATCGTGTACCGATATCCCTGTAGTGCAACCATGGCCCAACAGATCCACGGACTCGGTAAACTGAGTTCCATGAGAAGCCGTATTTTTCCCTACCATCAGATTCAGTTCTAATTCCTCACACCTTTCATCACGCATGGGCACGCATATCAGGCCTCTCCCCTCTTTAGTCATAAAATTGACCATTTCCGGCGTAACTACCTCAGCAGCTCCTATAAAGTCCCCCTCATTTTCCCGGTCTTCATCATCTACTACAATGACCATCTTTCCTTGCTTGAGATCTTCAATCGCCAATTCTATTGTATCTAGTTGTATTGGATCCATTCAGTTATAGTTTGAATTTCGGGTCTTTATTAAGATGAAACGAACACCTCATACTTAAGGTTAAGATATTATGTCTAATGGAGGAAGTCAATGGATACGAATGTATATTTCCCAAAGGAATATAAATGTCCACTTACAGACCAACGATTTTTTTGAATGAATGTTCCAAAACCTGTTTGCTTTCGGGTCCCATATTAAACAGTAAGTCTAGTATAGAAACCTCTGCCCTGAAATCGCCAAATACCTGCGGATAACTCACCTGCTGATACCAGGAGGGAAGTTCATTCATCGGGGGGTTAAAATCTTTGCGATAATCGTAGTCATACGCTGAGGCAGGTAAATACGTTGTAGTAGTAGAGAAGCGGATAGGATGTTGAAGTAATTGGAAGGTAAGCGTCAGGCCATGAAGGAGCAGATCAGTCAATCCGGATACAGGATGATGAAAAAGTGGATGCAATTGATCTTGATAAAACTCAAAATATGGAGAGTTTTTATATGAAAAAACAATGCTTCTCCAATGCTGGGTTTGCCAATTCTCTGCATAAGAAATTTGTTTTTGCGCCAAAGCAATCCGCTTACTGCGGCGTTCTACCGGAATAACCAAAGGGAGAGTTTGATTGGCACCTTGTATAATAGTTCTGCTAAAATATCTTTGTTTGCGATAGGGTTGCTGAATATCCAATAATAGCTGCGATTCCTGGATAGCAGCGGCAAACCATGGAACTGGCGGGAAGTAATACAAGGGAAATACATTCATATAGTATTAAGTATATTCTATTTCATATTTTTGTGCAATGCTTATCCGATATTTATTGATATTTCTGTTTACCAGCTTGCTCGCAAGTACAAAGACCTTGTCTCAGCAACCGGAATTTTTTGTAGATATCTGGCGTTATCAGCAATTGCGCAACAATAGTTATGAAGAGTTTCCCAAAGTAGAGGTATTCCTTCGTGTCGTAGGGGAATCGCTCACATATGCTCAACTCAATCGAGGCCTAAAACGGGCTGTTGTTCAGGCAGACTTCGATATATACCGACTAGATGGCATGGGTGATAGCCTTCAATTGCATCACGAGCGGATTGTCCTCACGGGTAATCCTGTCCCTGCCCAGCAGGAGTCCTCCCAACTGCCCGAGATCGTCCATAAGCAGGAGTTTCAACTCCCCCGGGGAAATTACCATTTGAATATCACGGTAAGAGACCTGAACACTAATTCTTCCCGAGTCAGTCAGTATACCCGTGATTTTATCATGCCTCCTTCTGCGAACAGCGATTTTGCTTTTAGCGATATTGCTTTTCTTGAAAATGTTCCCAAACCTGAAAGACTGCGAACCAATGAAGAACCTCCACTGGGAAAATTCTTCACCCCCCTGATTACCAACCATGCATTGATCAACCAAGATTCGCTCATCGTTTATGTACAATTATACAATCTTCCCAGACTAGTCGCCGATGGAGATGTCATCGAACGAGCAAGGATTATTCGGCAAGGAAAAAATGTAAAAAAACCCTATGAAGATAAAGAGGTTGATCCTGAAAACTATCAGGTATTCATCCATACATTCGATATCCGGGATCTGTTTTCAGATACCTATCATTTTGTAGTAGACATTGTAGATGAAAATACGCAGGAGGTGCTGCGGAGCACCAGCAATAAGTTTTATGTTTATAATTCAAGACAAGAGCCTGACTTTGAACAATTTGTCAATGTCTACTCCGGAGACTTGTTCAAGGAATACGACAATGAGACGCTTGCTGATTACATCCAAATGTTAGCTCCCATCAGCAATGAACAGGAAATCCGATTTGCTGGTGTGTTACGCACATACGAACAGCGCAGAAATTATCTATACAGTTTCTGGAATCGCAGAACGCAGGAAGGCGAAAGCATCATGGAGTTGTGGAAAGGCTATCTGGCCGTACTGAAGTTTGTCAACGATAAATATAGCATATCTGGAAAGTCAGGCTGGGAAACCGATCGAGGACGAGTCATGCTCACATATGGAGCCCCTGATAATACGGAATATTATCCCTCTGATAATAGTAGTCGCGCCCATGAAATTTGGCGCTATAACAGACTGGATAACCAGTCGAATGTATCCTTTGTATTTTATCGGGAAAAATCCAATTCTGCTGATTTTAAACTTCTTCATTCCGACAAATATGGAGAAATCAAAAATCCCCGTTGGCGTACCGCAATAGCGCTTTCTCCGTCTTCCAGGAGAAACTAAATACCGGGGGCTTCACGTAGTAGCCTTATTAACATGACAAGATCTATAGGTGGTAAGACAATATTTACATAGCAAATTCACGATATAATTTTTTTATCATTTTGAGTATAAAATGATAAATTTGATATTTGGTCGAAGTAAACGTAGAGAAGTACCGATAGATAATTCAGATCGTGAGGAATTTCCCTGCCAGTAATCAATGGAATTGGAGATATGACAACGGTTAACACCTTAAATGTACTCGCACCTTCCCAGATAGTGCTAGCTAACCATCGACTAGAGGGTATCGTACTGCGCACGCCGCTGATGGAAAATATCACTTTGTCCCATACGTATGATTGTAAAATTCTGCTTAAGCGCGAAGATTTACAGGTAGTGAGATCCTACAAGCTGAGAGGGGCCTATAACAAGATGAGCCAGCTGACGAATGAAGAGCGGAAAAAGGGTATCGTATGTGCAAGTGCTGGCAATCACGCGCAGGGAGTAGCTTTTGCTTGTTATCGATTGGGTATCCAGGGTAAAATATTCGTCCCTAATACTACACCTAAGCAGAAGGTAAACAAGGTTAGGATGTTTGGGAAGGATAAAGTAGAGGTAATCTTACAGGGAGATACGTATGATGATGCTTATGCAGCATCTCTTGAAGAACGAGAGACTTCAGGCAGTATATTTGTTCATCCTTTTAATGATGAACAGATTATCGCAGGACAAGGTACCGTAGGCTTAGAAATTATCGCCAGTGCTCAGGAGCGCATAGATTACCTGTTTGTACCTATTGGAGGAGGAGGGTTAAGTGCAGGAGTAGGAAGTTATTTTAAACACCTGAGTCCTCACACTAAAATTATCGGCGTGGAACCCAAAGGAGCTCCATCCATGAAAACTGCCTTGGAAGCGGGACATCCGGTAACGCTAGATCAAGTGGATAAATTCGTAGATGGCGCCTCTGTAAAACGCGTAGGCGACATCAACTTTCGCATATGCCAGCAAGTGTTGGATGATATCATTCTGGTTCCAGAAGGGAAGGTATGCTCTACCATTCTCCAATTATACAATGAGGAGGCCATCGTCGTAGAGCCCGCAGGTGCGCTCACACTGGCAGCGTTAGACCTTTACAAGGAGCACATCCAGGGTAAGACAGTAGTATGTGTAGTGAGTGGGGGAAACAACGATATCATGCGTACCGAAGAAATCAAGGAGCGATCGTTGCTCTATGAACGACTCAAACTCTACTTCCTCATCCGCTTTCCCCAACGTGCGGGTGTATTGCGTGAGTTTCTCGTTCAGGTCCTTGGCCCCAACGACGATATCACTCGATTTGAATATACCAAACGCAACAACCGCTCTACAGGTCCTGCAATGGTAGGTATAGAGCTTGAGAAACCGTCTGACTATGATGACCTACTCGCTCGCATGGACGAATGGGGAGTAGATTATCAGTTGATCAACGATGATCCCATGCTGTTTAATATGTTGGTGTGAATTAGACGACGGACGGCAGAATAGACGACGGACGACGGAATAGACGACGGACGGCAGAATAGACGACGGACGGCAGAATAGACGACGGACGGCAGAATAGACGACGGACGACAGAATAGACGACGGATGTTTAAAGCCACTATCTAGTGGTTTTATTTCAGTCAGAATATATCAATGAACGATACAACCATTTAACAATATAACCATTTAACCATTTATCAATACAATCATTTAACAATATAGCCATTTAACCATACAACCATACAACCATATAGCCATTTAACAATTTTCCAATCCCCTCCTTGTTATATCAGATAAATATTTTCCTTGAGAAAAAACCCTAAGCGTTATATATTTCACATTCATTGACGCTACGTTATGAGGAAAAAATATTCGACAATTGCTTGCTTGCTTGTATGGATAGGAATCGTAGGAACTACTCAGCCATTGAAGGGGCAAACGCACTCCGTTGCCCGAGAATGGAATGAGGCCTTGTTGACAGGCATACGCAACGATTTTGCACGGCCTACGGTGCATGCGAGGAACCTGTTTCATCTCTCTATTGCCCTGTATGATGCCTGGGCTGTGTACGAAGACTCTGCCGATACCTATTTCCTGGGAAAAACACTCAATGGCTTTACCTGCGAATTAGATAGTTTCCCCCAACCAGAAGACAAACGAGCCGCACAGGAAGAAGCGATGAGCTACGCCGCCTATCGCCTGATGGTACATCGTTTTCGTCCTTCTCCGGGATATGGAAGAACCTTTGTCAGGATATTTACCCTCATGGGAGATTGGGGATATCCTGTAGAAAATACCGATACAGTATATACATCGGGTTCTCCTGCTGCACTCGGTAACTATATCGCGAAGAAGATCATCGAATATGGCATGCAAGATGGCTCTAACGAAGCCAATGATTACGAAAATCTCCATTATGAGCCCATCAATTCCCCGCTCGTCATGGCGCAGCCGGGTAATCCACGTATTTTTGACTACAACCGTTGGCAGTCACTGACCTTAGACTTTTTCATCGATCAAAGTGGAAACTTACGACCCTTTGACACTCCGGACTTTCTCAGTCCAGAGTGGGGACAAGTATACCCCTTTGCGCTGAGCGAAGAAGATCTGACGATCTATAATAGAGACGATGGAGAATATTGGGTATACCACGATCCCGGTCCTCCACCCTATCTGGAAAGGGGCGTAACAGGTGGAAGCTCTGAGCAATACCAATGGGGCTTTGCATTGGTCGCAGCATGGGCATCGCATCTTGGCACGACAGATAGCGTGATGTGGGATATTTCCCCTGCTTCCCTGGGAAATATAAGTGTTGAGCAGTATCCTACAACCATTGAAGGCTTGCAAGAATTCTACGACCTGGAAAATGGGTTAGATATAGGCGAGGGATATGACATTAATCCCTACACGGGTGAGCCTTACGAACCTCAACTTGTTCCCCGTGGGGACTATGCGCGCGTAGTCGCTGAATTTTGGGCAGACGGTCCCGATTCTGAGACGCCTCCTGGACATTGGTTTACCATTCTCAACTACGTTAACGATCATCCCGCAATGGAAAAGCGCTTCAAAGGAGAAGGTCCTATTCTGGATGACCTCGAATGGGATGTCAAAGCCTATCTGACATTGGGAGGTGCGATGCACGATGCAGCGATCACCGCCTGGGGCATCAAGGGCTGGTACGACTATATACGTCCGGTCTCTGCCATCCGCGCGATGGCAGATTTGGGCCAGAGTTCTGATCCCAACCTTCCCAATTTCGATGTAGATGGTATTCCCCTTATTCCGGGTATCATAGAAGTCGTCATGGAAGGGGATTCGCTTGCAGGGCTGGGTGATCGGAATGTAGGAAAAATCAAGCTATATAGCTGGCGAGGGCCCGACTATATTGAAGATCCCGAAACGGACGATGCAGGGGTAGGCTGGATTCTAGCAGAAAACTGGTGGCCCTACCAACGACCTTCTTTCGTGACTCCTCCTTTTGCAGGGTATGTATCCGGGCATTCGACCTATTCCCGTGCAGCGGCGGAGGTGTTGACTGCACTAACAGGAGATCCCTATTTCCCCGGAGGCATGAGTGAATTTGACGCACCTAAAAATGACTTTCTCGTATTTGAGGAGGGACCGAGTATAGATATCGTCCTTCAATGGGCGACCTATCGCGATGCTTCCGATCAGTGCAGTCTCTCTCGTATTTGGGGAGGCATACACCCTCCCGCAGATGATATCCCCGGCCGACTGGCAGGGATAGATATTGGTATGGACGCTTTTAAAAAAGCAGAGACCTATTTTCAGGCTCCCAGCACGGTGAGTAGCAAGAAACATATACTCCCTACATCACTTGTGAGCCTCTATCCCAATCCCCTATCCCAGGATCAATCGATGAAATTGGACCTCCAATTGGAACGTCCATCTGGTGTAAGTGTGAGTTGGACGAATCTACAGGGACAGACTGTCAGTCAGCACAGCTTCCAGGCATTTTCAGGAAAAAATAGCTATGCGCTTCCCGTGGATCAATTGCATGCTGGACTATATCTGCTCAGAATGCAGGGTGAGGATTGGGAGCATAGCAGGAAGGTGTGGGTGAGGTGAGTAGGATGGTTGGAATCAATAAGTGCATAATTGATCAATAAGTGCGGAATTAATTCCGCACTTATTGA
>CAZZEC010000073.1:0-28421 GCA_964652565.1 uncultured Bacteroidia bacterium | reverse complement strand
CCACCAGGACTCGAACCTGGAACCTACTGCTTAGAAGGCAGTTGCTCTATCCAGTTGAGCTATGGGACCTTCTTGGTGTCGAGGTGGCAGGATTCGAACCTGCGACCCCCTGCTCCCAAAGCAGGTGCGCTAACCGGGCTGCGCTACACCTCGATCTGCTACTATTATAGCTAGTATGTGTATGAACGTTAAGAGTAACTCAATCTTACCTGCGACCCTCCCGTGTACCAATACGCGGGATGCGCTAATCAGACCGCGCTACACCTCGAAATACCAGATATACTGGCTCCAGCGGTGAGGGCGGGATTCGAACCCGCGGTACCTTTACAGGTACGGCAGTTTAGCAAACTGCTGGTTTAAGCCACTCACCCACCTCACCTTTTTTTGGTTTGGCAAAGATAGTAAGAATGATATAATTGTCTATAAAAATTATAAATTTATCCCATTTTACCTACAAGCAGGTATTGCCATTTCACCTTCTACAATTCTATCTATATTCCTTCTCAAAATGATCCTTTCATAACGACGTTATATAAATAGACAAAAAACAAATGTCGTTTACTTTTTGTTATATTTTTTTAACTATAAAGTTAGACATAATATCAATGACTTCTGTCATCATCAATGATCGCACAACTCATCATACAACAACCGACTTACCTGTAAATTGCTTAAGATCAACCCGGAATAGATGAAGATATCTACACACACCCACTTGCGTGAATCCTCTCATAAAGTGGATACATTTCCACTACTTATATTGGTCATGGGGTTACCAGGGAGTGGCAAAACAACATTTGCGCAAGCACTCAGTAAATCTATAGGTGCCAGGCACCTCAATAGCGACATCATTCGCGCTCAGTTAGACAAACGAGGGCAATACGACGAGGAGACAAAATTGCTTATATATAGGGAACTATACCACGAAACTCAGAAGTTTCTCGCTTCTGGTCAGACAGTCATTGTAGATGCTACTTTCTACAAAGATTATCTAAGATCCCGATTCACGGAGATTGCCAAAAACTTATCGATTCCCTATCGTCTTATTTATATTAATGCTAACTCCCAGACCATCAAAGAGCGTTTGAAGGAAAACAGAACATATAGCGAAGCTGATTTCCAAGTATATCAATCTGTTAAAGAGCAATTTGAACCAATTCAAGAACCATTTCTAGAAATTTCTTCAGAAAAGCGCTCTCTACAAGAAATGATATATGATGCTCAACAATACATTAACTCAAATTCATGAATATACAGCAAATTCAATATATATTAGATCATCGCTCTTTTCCAGATACTTGTCATAATCCAGAGCTCATTGAAACACATATCTCCTGGGTAATCAAGGCTCAAAACTATGTCTTTAAAATTAAAAAGCCTGTAAATTTTGGCTTTTTGGATTTTAGTAGCCTTAATATGCGTAAATACTACTGTCGAAGAGAAGTCCTCCTCAACACTCGGTTGACAGAAGATGTCTACCTAAGTGTTATCCCAGTAATGAACAATCAAGGGACCTACTATATAGGCCAAGGCGATGGAGAAATCGTGGATTATGCCGTTATGATGAAAAATTTGCAGGCCGATCTTCACATGCCTGAAATGCTTAGTAAACATCAAGTAAGTACATATCACATACGTCAGATAGCGAATGTATTGGCCAATTTTCATAAACAGGCTAAAATTGTCCGAAAAAACTATACAGAAAAAATGCTGGGAAACGCGTTCCATCAGTTAATCCCGCATATCAATGAATTTGATACAGAAGAACAACACATTATCACGCAAAGTGAGCAGGCAATGAATGCCTTGGTAGAAGAAAAGGCCTCATTATTTCAAGAACGTGTGAATCTTGGTTGGGTGAGAGATGTTCATGGCGACCTGCATACAGGTAATATCTTTCTTTACAACCCTCCTGTCATATTTGATTGTATTGAATTTAATGACGATTTCAGAGAAATCGATGTACTAAATGATCTCGCCTTTCTCGTTATGGACCTGGAATATTATGGTGAGTTTGAGTTGGCTCAGACACTACTTACACAATATACAAGACACTGTCCATGCTTTGACACTCCCGGGGCTAATACGCTTTTTCGATATTATAAAATGTATCGGGCAAATGTCAGAGCAAAAGTTAATATTCTTCAAGCAATAGACCCTCATGCTATTGATACTGAAAAATATCGACGAAAAGCTGTTCAATATGTAAGATTAATGAAAAGGTACCTTGATCAGGTAAAACAAGTTGCCGATATTTATCCTCTGTGAGTTTTGCCTATCCTAAATACTTCCTCTGGTGGATGCTGTTACCGCTCTGTGTATTTTTGTTAATACTCTACTTCCGCCACGTAAAAATATTACACAAAAACTGGAAATCCCGGTCATATCTCCCCCCACTCAGCATACTTCGTTGGAAAACGACGGGAAGAATAATTAGCTTCCTCTTCCTGCTGGTTGCACTATCAGGCCCTTATTTTCCAGGTTGGGTTCAATCATTCCCTGTAAAAGGTAGGCAAATATATTTTTTACTGGATGTTTCTGCCAGCATGAATGTCAAAGATTTAACTCCTTCAAGATTAGCGTATTCCCAACGTATTATCCATCGTTTGATCAATTATTATCAAGGAGATGAAATGGGGCTAATCGTTTTTGCCGATGATGCCTATGTTCAATGCCCACTTACCAAAGATGTAAGCCTCCTTAAAACATTTCTGGATATGTCCGATACAAGGCAGTTTTCCAGAAAAGGCACTCAGTACCGTACAGCGTTATCAACTGCTCTAGATCGTTTTTTTCATACGCAAAGATCTTCCAATAAAGGACAACGCGTAGTAATCATACTTTCAGATGGGGGAGATCATGGGGATGAATACACTTCTTTGATAGATAGATTTAACGATGCGAATACGTCTATTATCCCTATTGGAGTTGGCACTCAAAAAGGAGACTATATCCCCGACCCTACATCTAACCACCCACTTAAAGCAGTTACTGATGATAAGGATCGACCTGTAATCAGTAAACGGAAAGATCAAAATTTGAGGCTACTCGCTCGAAAATCGAGCTCTAAATATTTTATTTATAATAATACGAATATTGACATTCAGCCACTTGTAAAACAAATTAATCAAATCAGCCTTGCTATCTTAGATGATCAAAACGAATATAAACCCTTCAATTCTTACCAGATTTTTCTGTTATTTGGCATTATCGTATTTATAATTGAAGTTTTTAATTTACCCTCTATTTCTCGTGAAAAAGATCCTGTTCGTATTCGTCATTAGTATCTTGAGTGGATCAGAACCAGAAACCCCCATGAAAACTGCTATGAATTTCTGGCAAACGGGAGAATACCAGGAAAGTCTCATACATTTCAAAAAGGCATGGAACCTATATCCGTCACAAAGAGACGATATCTCATATAATATGATGCAGATATATTTGACCTTAGGGATCCATGACAGTGCATTGATTTTGGCGAAAAAAATATTACCGACTGTAAATCACGCTATACAGCCAGATATTTATAACCTTATGGGTTACATGTATATCCATCAACAATTATATAGAGAAGCTTTATTATCTTTCAAACAAGCACTCATCAAAGATCCCACTCACGAAGAAGCTAGCTTCAATTACGAACTCTTATATAAACGCTTGCTAAGTAATACACCTCCTGTGGATGAATCCAATACAGGTTCCTCTTCACCCTCCGCATCGCCTCCTTCCTCTAACAGATCATCAAGTACCAGTTCCTCGTCTAAGAACATTCCCACAGAAAATAGTGAATTAACCTTCTTTTCAGATTCTCTCAATATTATTGAAGCTATACAAATTTTAGAAAGGATTCAGAAAGAGGAATATCAATACATACAACAACTAACAAAAAGTCCACGAGAACTTCCTATTAATTCCAAAAAGCCAAATTGGTAATATCAATGAAAAATTTGCTAATCATGATTTTTTTAGGGATCACATTCCATCCCATCCAAGGACATAGCCAAGATGATTTTGTAACAAGCTTTCTTCCCACATGGAAACGTGCTACCGAGTATCTTACTGAAGTAGCAGAAGCTATGCCCGAAGATCTTTATAATTACACTCCTACTCCTGAGACTATGACTTTCAAGGAGCACTTGATTCACATTGCAGGAAATATTCTATCTCTTCATGGAAGATATGTTACCCCCCCCAAAAAAACCTGGAATAAACCCGATCCAAAGCAATTGAGTAAGTCAGAAGTATTACAAGAATTACAACAAGCATTTGAACTTATCGATGAAAGTCTTTCCCAGATAACTCCTGAAGAATTACAATCACCCGCCGAAAATTTCTGGAGCCCTGACCCAACAACAAAGAAAGGTATTTTTCTACTGATCAGAGATCATATGACGCACCATAGAGGCCAGTTAGTCGTCTATCTTCGAATAAATAATATCACTCCACCTGGCTACAGAGGATGGTAACCTACATCTTATCTTGGCTCCACTTCTTTTATCTCGGAGTTTAAATTGGTATTTTAGATAAATAACTCAGCTTGTTTATGATAGAATAAGTTTAAACATCTTATCCTGGAAATCACAAACCCAGCGGAATATTAACAAGTAAATATGAATACTCGAAACTACTACCAAATGCTGCTAATGCTTGCAGGCATTTGCATGGCTTCGTGCCAACCCCCTCATCAAGACGATCATGCAGGAAAAAATTGGCCATCCTATCTCGGTAATAAAGGAAGTAGCCAATACTCGATCCTTAAACAGATCAATTCCACAAACGTCCATCAGTTAGTGAAAGCATGGGAATATGATAGTGGAGAAAGAGATCCACAAAATCGATCTCAAATACAGTGTAATCCTCTCATCATAGATGGAATATTATATGGAAGTACTCCAAAAATGAAAATTTTTGCTCTAAATGCTGCTGACGGAACCCTTTTATGGACCTTTGATCCATATGAAGGACAGGAAGCTTCCAGTTTAGGAGTGAACCGAGGATTGACTTACTGGAAATCAGGAGACGATCAAAGGCTGCTTTGCGCTACGGGTTCCTGGTTATATGCGCTGAATCCAGAAAACGGCCAACTGATTTCTACTTTTGGTACGAATGGGAAGGTAGATCTTTATCAAGGACTCGAACGAGATGTAACAGGGCTTGATGTATTGGCCAATACACCTGGCGTGATTTTTAACAATCTATTGATATTGGGAATGAGACTTTCCGAAACAAACCCAGCGGCTCCAGGACATATTCGAGCATATAATGTAATCAGTGGAGAAATAGAATGGATTTTTCACACCATTCCTCAGCCCGGTGAGTTTGGATATGATACATGGCCAGAAGATTCATGGAAACGTGCGGGAGGTGCTAATGCCTGGGCGGGAATGAGCGTTGATGAAGATAGAGGGATCGTTTTTGTACCTACAGGATCTGCTACTTCGGATTTCTATGGTGGAGATCGAAAAGGTGAAAACCTTTTTGCAAATTGCCTCATAGCGCTAGACGCTAATACAGGAGAAAGAATATGGCATTTTCAGACTGTGCATCATGATATTTGGGACAGAGATCTTCCTGCTCCCCCTAATCTGGTGACAGTTACGCATAAAGGTAAGAGGATCGATGCAGTAGCTCAAATCACTAAATCTGGATTCGTATTTCTATTTGATCGAGATAATGGGACTCCCTTATTTCCCATTGAAGAAATATCTGTGCCCAATTCTGATCTGAAAGGAGAAGAAGCCTGGCCTACTCAACCTGTTCCATTGGCACCACCACCATTTGCCAGACAATATTTCAATGCAGAAGATGCATCCGACATTTCTGAACAGGTAAATGAAAAGATAAAAGCCAGACTGGCAGAGGTACGCACGGGGAAAAGATTTATCCCCCCTAGCTTAGAAGGTACAGTAATATTTCCTGGGTTTGATGGAGGTGGTGAATGGGGAGGAGCTGCGTTTGATCCGAGTTCTGGATGGCTGTATGTAAATGCGAATGAGATGCCGTGGATACTAACTATGTTTGAGATATTCCCTGATGATGAAAATAATGCGATGAGTTTAGGAAGAAATTCTTATGTCAGATATTGTTCCAGCTGTCATGGTTTGAACAGGAAGGGAGGATCTTATATGGGTGAAATACCTAGTCTTGAGAATGTGAAAGCAAAAAAGACGAAGGAAGAGATCATGCAAATGATCCTAAATGGGAAAGGTGTAATGCCTGGCTTTCCCTGGTTGGGAGAAGATCGAGTTACAGCCATTGCCGATTTCCTCATTGAATCTCAAGTGGAAGACAATCCTGTCTTACAAGTCGCTCAGGAAGCCCCTACAAATCGTATTCCTCAATTTGCTCATACTGGATACAATCGTTTTAAAGATGAAAATGGTTATCCCGCTATAAAACCACCGTGGGGTACCTTGAATGCGATAGATTTAAACAAGGGAGAAATCGTATGGAAAGTACCTTTAGGAGAATTTGAAGAACTCACTAAGAAAGGTATTCCTCCTACTGGAACTGAAAATTATGGAGGGCCTGTTGTTACTGCGGGTGATCTCATTTTCATTGCAGCCTCCCGAGACGAAAAATTTCGTGCATTTGATAAACACACCGGAGAAATTTTATGGGAAACCCAATTGCCTGCTGGTGGATATGCTACTCCTAGTACTTATTCTGTTGATGGAAAACAATATGTTGTAATTGCGTGTGGAGGAGGAAAAATGGGTACCAAGTCAGGGAGTTCGTATGTAGCGTTTAGTCTGCCTAAGTAAGAATGAGATAATGATTTTTTATATATCCACTCACTACTTTGCTTAATTAGATAAATAAAAAAATGCGTGAATATGTTCAATAGGAATCTATTCACGCATTTTGTCTATGTTAGTATATCCCCTAACCTATTCTAACTTTGCTTTAGGAGTTACACTACTTAACTTATTATCACCGATCATATCTTCAATCACTTGGAAAGCCTCATAGATATAAGGATCTTTTTCCAGTTTTTTCATCCAGTTATTCCATTGCTCAGATGTATTTGTATCAGCTTCCACAACTGGAATATCCTTGTTCAAAAGCGAAGCTTCAAAGCCTTCAATCTGCTGGGTTATGGATCTATACTTTTTGGATCTTTCCCTTACTTCCTCCTGATACGATTGAAAACCGTCGAGTGTTAATGAATATGTTGATCTTTCTGATTGCTCTTTATAATACAATGCACTTTCTTCGATCAAGCTAAAGGCATCATTGCTTTTTATACGATCTTCGCTTTTAGCGCGTAATTCATCTAAGTCAACAGAACCTTTCTTCCAGTTTTTATAGGGTACAGGCTCAATTTCATCCCAGGCCATAGAATATTCTTCTTCTTTTTCACCTGTAGGAAGGTATTTATTTCTATACGGAAGTACAATGTCAGGTATAACACCTTTTTTCTGAGTAGCACCACCATTTATCCGATAAAACTTTTGAATGGTCAACTTCAATCCTCCTAATTGTGGTCCATTGGGATCATATCTATTAAGATTGAGCAAACGCTGTACAGTTCCTTTACCAAATGTATCATCTCCAATGATTACTCCTCGCTCATAATCCTGGATGGCAGCTGCCAAAATCTCAGAGGCAGAAGCACTATAGGAATTTACCAGGATAGCCAGAGGACCATCATAATGCACTTTTGAGTCTTTATCCTCTAATATGTAAGGTGTACGCATACGAGATTTAACCTGTACAATGGGCCCTTTTTCAATAAACAGTCCGGTCATGTCGACAACCTCATTTAAAGATCCCCCTCCATTGTTTCTCAAATCCAGAATAATACCCCTTACCCCATCAGATTTCAACTTATCTATTTCCTTTTCCACATCAACCGCACATCTCCTTCCATTTTTAGGATCGTCAAAGTTTGCATAAAATTTTGGTAAGTAGATATATCCAATGCCCTTATCATCGTCAGATTCTTTCAGCATGACAGATTTCGCATAGGCCTCTTCAAGCTGAACCACCCCTCGGGTAATCGATACAATGTCCTCGCTACCATCTTTTCTCTGAACAGTAAGTTTGACCTCCGTATCTTTTTTGCCTCGTATCATGAGTACAGCATCATCGACACGCATCCCTACCACATTTACTGGCTCATCTTCTCCCTGCCCTACTTTGATAATTTTATCTCCTACTGACAGGTCTCCTTGTTTATAGGCTGGTCCACCCACTATTACTTCGGTTACCTCGATCAAACCTTCTCGTTCAACCAATCTTGCTCCAATACCTTCAAATTGTCCTGACAGTTGTATATCAAAATCTTCCTTCTCTTTTGGGGGGAAATATACAGTATGTGGATCATAAATATTAGCGATAGAATTATAATATATAGATCGAATATCTGTATCATTGATTTTGGATAAGCGATCAAACCTTTCATCATAATCTTTCTTCAATCCCTCACGCATTTCCGCCTCTATTTCTTCAAAGGAAAGAACTTCTTCTTGGTTTTCTACATTGCGCTGCGCCTCGAGTTTTCGATTTACTCTTCGAAGTATTTCATACTTCAAACGCTTTCTCCAGTAGTCTTTCAGCTCAGCCTCATTCTCAGCAAATGACAGTTTATCAAAATCTGTTTCAATATTTTCTTCAACCTCAAAATCAAAAGGCTGGGAAAGAATATCTTGATAATAATATTTAGCGTCTTCAATTCGCTGAAGATAAATTTCTTTGGAAAGATCAAAGAAGTCAAAGCTCAAGGAGATAATTTGATCATCAATCTCACTCTTATATGATTCAAATTGCTCAACATCTTCTAACGTGAGAAACTCCTTGAGTGGATCTAGCTTCGTGAGATATAAGTCAAATGCTTTATAGGAAAAATCATCGTCAATATCTTGACGCTGATAGTGATATCTATGCAATTCTGTCATTAAATACTTGAGGAGCATCTGCTCCTGACTAGTGGGTAATGGTCGAAATGTATAAGAACTGAATAACAAAAAAATGGTCAAAAAATAAACCGAACCTCTGAATAAGCTCTTCATATGCTAGATAAGTTAAAAGTAGGAATGATATCTACTACAAGCTCTTTAAGCTTTGCGACAACTGCTTCCATGTGATACGTAAGAAATGCGCCTGTTGTTTCCAAGAATGGAAGATAGGCAAACTTTAAATTAACAGCAAATCCCGATCCACAACACTATTTTCAGAGATTTTTTATGGAGAAAATAAAAAAGTCCGCAAAAAGAATTTTAGCGGACGATATTTAAATTGATCTTTATGATCAATTCCAGGATGAGACACCTACTGTCTCTAAATGCATATACACCCTGTATATATTACTTCACAGTCTCTATTACTACCTTAAAAGCATCGGGATGATTCATGGCCAAATCGGCAAGTACTTTTCGGTTGAGTTGTATATCAGACTGTCCTAATTTCCCCATTAGAGCAGAATAACTCATACCATGCTCACGAGCACCGGCATTGATTCGTTGAATCCACAGTTTTCTAAACTCTCGCTTTTTGGTCTTGCGATCTCTATAAGCATACAACCAGCTCTTTTCTATCTGATTCTTTGCAACTGTCCACACATTTTTCTTTCTGCCAAAATATCCTTTGGCATGTTTCATCATTTTTTTTCTACGTGCTCTGGAGGCAACGTGATTTACTGAACGAGGCATGGTCTATGATTGATTATGTCTTGTAATTATTTAGTAACGATAAATATAAAGTTTACTTGATCATGTGATCGATACGATTAGTATCAGATTTATGGACAACCACAAATTTAGTAAGCTTGGATTTACGCTTCTTTGACTTTTTTGTCAAAATATGGTTTTTGAATGCTTGCTTACGCTTGATCTTCCCCGTTCCGGTTCGTTTGAAACGCTTAGAAGCCCCGGAATTTGTTTTCATCTTAGGCATGATTCTATACTTTATATCTCGTATTGGAAAATGAGTGGCAAATTTAAGAATAATTTTTTAATTAATGTGTAGCTAATATAAAAAAACCCAGCAAAAGCCGGGTTTTGACCAAGGATGGATGCTCACACCCACTTCCTTCCTAATCCCAATGATGTTTTATAACTAGAAAACGGCTAATTGGCGCTTAGCTGAATTTCTCTTATTTTCACTTTTTAGATTGAATAAACTTCTTCAAGTCACATCTATCCTAAAAATTTGTTAATTGATTATAACTACTGTTATTATGAAACAAGCGAAAAAATTAAGCACAATTTTTCTCCTGACTATTTTGAGCACTTGGGGAACATCCCTTTTCAGCCAACAAGTAGACCGAAATGAAATCGACCCTCATTGGACAGAACGATGGGAACCTGTACCTCCTAAGGTTGACCCAGGTGAGCGTCACCAACCTCCTTCTGATGCCATTATCTTATTTGATGGAACAGATCTATCTGAATGGGAAAGTGCTCGTGGTGGAGAAGCTCAATGGGTTGTACAAGATGGTGCGATGACTGTTAAGCCGGGGACGGGAGATATCATGACAAAAAGAGCTTTTGGTGATATGCAATTACACATCGAATGGAGAACACCATCAGAAGTATCGGGAGAAAGCCAGGGGAGAGGAAATAGCGGCGTATTTCTCATGAATACCTATGAAGTGCAGGTATTGGATTCCTACAATAATAAAACGTATTCCAATGGACAGGCGGGAAGTATCTATAAACAACACATTCCTCTTGTCAATGCCAGTAGAGGGCCCGGAGAATGGCAAACCTATGATATTATTTTTATGGCACCCATCTTTAAGGAGGATGGAACCATCAGGACCCCTGCCACTGTTACTGTTCTTCACAATGGAGTACTCGTTCAAAATCATGTTGCCATAAGAGGTACCACTCACTTCAAAGGGCTACAATGGTACGAAGCTCATGAGGGTAAATTACCCATTAAATTACAGGACCACAGTAATCCCGTAAGTTTTAGGAATATCTGGATTAGAGAATTATAAACTTCTACTACAAATCAAGCAACACATTGATATGTAGATATAACGTAAACTCTGTAGTGAATTCAAGTATCACTACAGAGTTACCTTAGTACAATGCCATATTAAACCGAGGGCGATATTTTTTGGTGATCTCATGTCCCTCTCCCAGTTGGTGAAATATGGCAATGGCAGCCCGCCTGGCAATTTCATTACAATAGGATTTATCTATCAAGATGGATTGGATCAACAAGTCCAGGGCATTATCCCAATCGTAATTCTTGTAAGAAGTTTTAGCTTGAGTAATCTTATCATACAACGATTTTATACTATCATCTTCACAGTTCATCCAGGCAACTAAATTCCGTATATCTTCAGCATCTTCATATAACTTATGCCCTATTTTAATTTCTTCAACTAATGACTTTGCACGATTTACATCTTCTCCTACTATTTGAGCAGCAAGCCACACCTTAGCTTCTAATAAATCAGGATATTTTTCTACAAATACTTCCAATTCTGCTTTTGCCTTATCATACATCCCTCCTTGAATTCGCGCGTAAATCTCATTTAATTCATTTTTCCTCTCATCAGGTAATCTGTCAACTAACCACTGCTGAATTTGAAACTTGGGCAAAGACCCTGCAAATTCATCTACCTTTTTACCCTGATGAAATAACATGACAGTCGGTATGCTCATGATATTAAACTCAGTAGATATTTCTCGGCTCTCATCTACATTCACTTTTACTAACTGCCAATTGCCATTAGCTTCTTCAGCTAATTCCTCAATAACTGGTCCCAGTATCTTACAAGGACCACACCATGGGGCCCAAAAGTCTACAACTACAGGTATACGCTGACTTTTTGCAATGACCTCTAGCCCAAACGTTTCTTTATCCATAATTTTTCTAGCGTAATGTATCTCTATGACTATTCTGAATCATGCTTGTTAACAAATCATTGAATTCAGAAGTATTAATAATTGTTTCGATATCTATATGCATTCTGTATCTCCAATAATGTTGAGAATTACTGGGATCATTTATTTGTTCTTCTGAGGGATTCTCCCGCCTTAGATTCATACTCATCCCCAGCAAATCCTGAATGGGAATTACGGTCCACATACTGGGTGCTTCAAGATGATGTCTAACAATTTCTTCTACAATCCAAGGTTCACAAAAATAAGGAGCTTCCCCCCATTTTCCCAGTACATTATTATATAGCTTCTGGGCATCTGGTCTATGTTGCTCCCACCATGCACGAAGTGGTGCGATATCATGAGAAGAAGGACTGTAAACAGATAAATAGGGTACCTGGTCTTTATACACAAAATCATCCGTAGCGAGTTTGGGCATTCGTTGTATTTCCAGGCTTAATATTCCCAAATCGTATAACACGGAAGGAACACACTTGGGAACCATTCCCAAATCTTCAGCACAGACCAGCATGTCAGTTGCAGCAACAATGGCAGGTAGCTTGATCATCCCTTGATCACGCCAAAAATTCTCGTGTCGGTGATAGAAATAATCATTGTATAGTTCATTCAATATTGACTTAGCATAATCATCTAATTCGTGGTATGATCGTGTAAAATGTAGTGCAAATCTGGGATGGTATGCTTCATACGGAACTTTGGGATCTTTGATAAATAATACCTCACCAACCAACGCGAACAGTTTCTGTCTAAGTACTGATCTTTGCTCATCTGTAAGAGAAGAAGTTTCAAGGGTACTTTTTATCTCACGCTGGCTATAAAATTCAGGACGGAATCGATAGTATCCTGGTTCGTCTTCAATCAAAAAGGTCTGTTCAACCCAATTGCGGATCTCATAAGGTATTATTTCATCCAACACATGACCCCTTATATATGGCAGACAGAATCTGCCATGCTCAAATGGAAGCCCTCTATGTCGCAATTCATCTACAGTAAAAGGTAAAGACGGGTTGAAGTACCCTAGAGAACCCTCTATCAATTCATAAGGAATTTCCCAGATTCTAAAAAAGCCCAACACATGGTCAATTCGATATGCATCAAAATAGTCCGCCATTTTGGATAGTCGCTTTCTCCACCAGGAATATCCATCCTTTGCCATTTGTTCCCAGTTATAGGTTGGGAAGCCCCAATTCTGGCCGCTTCTGGAAAAATAATCTGGTGGAGCACCTGCCTGACTATCCATATTAAACAAATGAGGAGCCGCCCATGCATCCGCACTATGCCTGTATATTCCTATGGGGATATCCCCCTTAAGCACAATCCCCCGACTTCTGGCATAATTTGACACAAACTTCATCTGCATATGAAGATGAAATTGAATAAAATAATACAATCTCACTTCTTCATAATTTGTTGAACCGGGCTTTAGAAATTCCGCTATGGTCTCTGCATCATATATACTATGTTCTTTCCATTCTACAAAATTTGCTGTTTGATAAGTATCTCTTAAAAATGAAAATACGGCATAGTCTTTTAACCATTCTTCATTTTGAGTACAGAAATCCTGAAAGTCAGGATCATTGTCCAGTGTTTGTTTTACAGCAGTATATAACTCTCGGAAGAATTTCATTTTCACCCGCATTACTTCATCGTAATCTATCTCCATTAATGCGTTGAGTTCTTCCCGTATTTTTGCAAATTTTTCCTCCAACTTAAGATAGTGGTAGTGATTCATCTGATCTAAACTTGCATATGCAGGATGAAGTGCATATACTGAGATCGCGGCATAAGGATAAGAATCCCTCCATGTATATGTTGCAGTAGTATCATTAATCGGGAGAATCTGGACCATCCTTAACCCCACCTGATCTGCCCAGTCAATCAATGGTATTAAATCCGAAAATTCACCAATGCCCATTCCCTTTTGTGATCTTAAAGAAAATACAGGCACTGAAACTCCTGCACCTCTCCAAAAATCCCGTGTCTTGAAGATTCCATCGTGGATATATATGATGTCCGATGAATGAGAATGTAATTCTTGAGGTAACCTACGGTTATCAAATCCTTCCCAGGAAATGATTTCCTGTTTGTCCAAATGATAGATAACATATTTATATTCCAGTGAAGAAGGATCACTCAAAGAACCTTTATATTCCCAAAGGGATGCACCATTACAACTCAGCAGCGCAAAGGGCTTATTCCATTCCCCTGCTTCCCTATGATTTCCTATCAACCCAACTACACAGCCTTTGGGCACACAGGGTGCATAGACTCTAAAAATAAAAATATTTTCATTTGCTGAATCTTGGCTACCCATGTATTTGAGATCTACATCCTGTGGAGACTTTGGGAAAATAACCTGAGTAAATGCACTGGAAAAAAAGGCTTTTTCCTCAGGTGATGGCATAAACCAATGATCATGACAAATGATATTTTTTACCTCGGGATTGTCCGTGCAGATAGCTCTTGCATTTCCCCATTCACTAACGATTTCACCATTTTTCTTTTTCAGTAGATAGCTGTATGAGATGGTAGGCGTTTCAGGAGATACCTGGATCTGTGTAACCCACTTACCCTCACCCTGATAAGACATGGTAAGCGCGTCGTCTTCATTCCAGTTTCCCAGAATATCTTGGTTTCCCATGAGGAGTATTTCTTCCCCCCATTCCGTGAAATAATGTATGTTAAATTGTATGATCATAAGTTAAAGAAATAGTAAAGTTGTCAGGGCAAATGCACTAAAAATATAAGTAGCTTATGATGAATTATTGATAAATTTTGGTGCATTTGACCTGGTAAAGTTGGTCAGGTAAATTTAAATGAATCAAATTGTTTCAGAGAATGAATTGAACTTCAACTTACGATCTTATTGCATAACTGGTAAAAAAAAATCCTCTTCGTACGTGTACAAAGAGGATTATATCAGTAATTGGGTTAGTTGCGTTACTATTTATATGGGATAGCCTTCTTTTTCTATGATATGATCTGCTATCTGTCTTCTTAACGCAGTTGTATTCTCAAGGGTTGCCTTGGTGTATCTTTTGAGCCCTGTGAGCATCATTTTTTGTTCATCTTCTTTGACAAACCCTGCAATTGCCTCTTTCGCAGCACGATGTATGATATCTATTGCATGATGGAAATATACTTTCGTCATGTTTACATGTGTCATTGCCTCTGACTCTCCTTTTAAGTGAATGAGCTTATCAGTTCTCAATAACGCAGACTCCGCAATGTATACTTCAATAATCATATCTGCTACATTCATCAACAACTCCTGCTCTTCTTTAAACGCTTCTCCCAAGTCCTGTGCAGCCTTACCGGCAATCATCAATATCACCTTTTTCAAACGTTCAATGATGTCATATTCTGCGGCTAACAACCCTTCTTTGCCATTGGACCGCTTAGGCATAGAGAGTAGTTCTTCTGCTACTGCTTTAGCAGGTCCCATGAGATCGAGTTCACCTTTCATAGCTCTCTTCAAAATCATACCCACCAGTAACATTCTATTGATTTCACTGGTACCTTCATAAATTCTCGTAATACGTGCATCTCTATAGGCGCGCTCCATAGGTGCTTCAGCAGAGAAGCCCATCCCCCCAAATATTTGTACACCTTCATCTACAGTAAAATCCAGAACTTCAGATCCATGAACTTTCAGTATTGCACACTCTACAGCATATTGTTCCACCCCCTTGAGTTTCGCTTCTTCTTCATTCATCCCAGATTCTATCAGATCGGCAATCTTATCCTCGATATTTTGTCCTGCCCTGTAGCAGGCAGACTCCAATGCGTAAGTCCTCGTAGCGATTTCAGCAAGCTTGTATTTGATTGCCCCAAAACTCGAAATAGATTGTCCAAACTGTTTGCGATCATTTGCATATCGAACAGATTCGCCCAGAACTAGTTTTGAACCTCCCAAAGCTGATGCAGCTAATTTAATCCTCCCTATATTCAGAATATTAACAGCTATTTTAAAACCCTGCTCTCTATCAGATAACATGTTTTCCACAGGTACAGGTGTTTCATTAAAAAATACCTGTCGAGTTGAAGAACCCTTAATCCCCATTTTTTTCTCCTCTTCTCCCATGGAGATCCCATCATACGAACGTTCAACAATAAACGCCGTTAGATTTTTGTCCTGATCTATTTTTGCAAAAACTATCATGAGATCAGCAAAACCTGCATTGGAAATCCACATCTTTTGCCCTGTTATCAAATAATGGGTTCCTTCATCGTTTAATACTGCCTTCGTTTTTCCAGCATTAGCATCTGAGCCTGCATCAGGTTCTGTGAGACAATAACTGGCTTTCCATTCTCCACTCGCTAACAGCGGCAAATACTTTTCTTTTTGTGCTTTTGTACCGTAGTATTGGATGGGAAGTGTTCCAATACCTGTATGAGCTCCAAAAGCTGTTGAGAATGAGCCACCACTCCCTAAGAATTCCGCTACAAGCATGGTAGTATTAAAGGTCATCCCCAGCCCCCCATATTCTTCGGGAACCCCTATACTCAGCAAACCAATTTCTCCAGCCTTGCTCATCAAAGACTCCATTAACCCTTCTTCAAAATTATCTATCCTTTCTGCTATAGGTAATATTTCCTGATTGATAAAATCTTTACAGGCTTGAGACATCATCTTTTGCTCTTCATTGAACTCTTCAGGGATAAATACTTCAGAGGCATTAGTCTCTCTAATGAGAAACTCCCCTCCTTTTAATGCATCTTTACTAGCTACAACTTCCATATATCTATTTTTTAGTTACTGTGATTCATGATATTGCTATGCATGCATAGCTTTCAGTTACGAATATAACAAAAAAAATACTATGCATGCATAGTATTTGCGGAAAAATTCAAATCTCTCAATCGCAAATTGTCTAACGATGATCGTGGAACGACGAAGATGCTAATACATGATACCCCCTGGAACTAGCCATTGAATATCATTCTGGCTAAGGCATAGAAAATTATACTTAATATTGTCTACCCACTTACTTAGAGAAATTATTTATCAGTAGTATAACATTACAGCGGGATATTACCGTGTTTCTTGCGGGGAATCTTCTCTGCTTTTTGATGTAGCATTTGATATGCCCTCAACAGCTTTTTTCGTGTATCTCTAGGGTAAATGACTTCATCTAAAAAACCTCTGGCAGCGGCTCTGTAAGGGTTGGCAAACTTCTCTGAGTACTCTGATACTTTTTCCCGGAGTTTTTCTTCTGGATTCGCGGCTGTGGCAATTTCTCTTTTAAAGATGATCTGCGCTGCGCCTTGTGGGCCCATTACTGCGATTTCTGCTGTTGGCCAGGCGAAGTTGAGGTCAGCACCAATATGCTTGGAATTCATAACGTCATACGCCCCGCCATAAGCTTTACGCGTAATTACCGTGACTCTTGGAACCGTAGCTTCACAAAAAGCATAGAGAAGTTTAGACCCATTAGTGATGATCCCATTCCACTCCTGGTCTGTACCCGGTAGGAATCCTGGTACATCTACTAATACCAATAAAGGAATATTAAATGAATCGCAAAATCTGACAAATCTCGCTCCTTTCACAGAAGCTTGAATATCCAACACTCCAGCCAAAATCATGGGTTGATTTGCGATAATACCAATGCTCTGCCCACCAATTCTTGAAAAGCCTACAATCAAATTCTCAGCATAAGATGTATGTACTTCCATAAATGAACCCTCATCACAGATCAAATCTATCACTTCGTGCATATCATAGGCCTGTTGAGCATTTTCAGGGATGATATGATCTAATGCTGGACGAAGATCATCAGATCTATCGATTTCAAATGTTGGAGGCTCTTCTTCACAATTTTGAGGGAGATATGAAAGCAATCTTTTGATAGATTGTATACAGTCCACTTCATTTTCACATGCAAAATGTGTCACTCCGCTTTTGCTCGCATGTGCCATAGCCCCCCCAAGCTCCTCAGCAGTTACTTCCTCATGAGTAACAGTTTTTACCACATTGGGCCCCGTCACAAACATGTAAGATGTTTGTTTTACCATAAATATAAAATCAGTTATAGCAGGACTATATACTGCCCCTCCAGCACATGGTCCCATAATTGCTGATATCTGAGGAATGACTCCCGATGCACGAGTATTGCGATAAAAAATATCTGCATATCCAGCTAATGATACGACACCTTCCTGTATTCTAGCTCCTCCTGAATCATTTAGACCGATCACAGGAGCCCCATTTTTAAGTGCGAGATCTAATATCTTACAGATTTTTTCGGCATGGGTTTCAGAGAGTGAACCTCCCATTACCGTAAAATCCTGGCTGTACACATATACTAATCTTCCAGCGATAGTTCCATATCCAGTTACAACCCCGTCTCCAAGAATTTTTTGTTGATCTAATCCAAATTCGCTAGATCTATGCGTGACAAACTTTCCGATTTCCTCAAATGACCCTTCATCTAAGAGTATCATTAAGCGCTCTCTGGCCGTAAGCTTACCTTTCTTGTGTTGTATTTCGATCCTGTCATCTCCTCCACCCTTTAGCGCTTCTTGATTCTTGTTATCCAATATTTCATGAGGATCCTTCATATTTACGATTCGGATAGTGATGCTTCTATTTCTTCTGTCATTTCGAGATTATGGTAGACATTTTGTACATCATCATCATCTTCTATGATATCTATCAATTTGATCACAGAAAGGGCCTGTTCCAATCCCAAATTCACAGTAGTACTAGGTATTCGCTCAAGGTTTGCACTTTCAGGTTCAATATGTAATTCTTCAAACTTTGTGTTCATACTCCCAAAGTCTTCGAACATACAGCTAAAAATGAAGTTTTCATCGTCTTTGTCTATGTCCTCTAATCCTGCATCAAGCAATTCAAGTGTGAGTTCTTCTTCATCCAACCCCTCTTTTTTCACGATGAATATCCCTTTTCGATCAAACATATAATCTACAGAACCACTTTTTCCCAAGCTACCATTATACTTGTTGAAGTAACTTCTTATGTTAGCTACTGTACGGTTATTGTTATCAGTAAGACATTCAACAAATACTGCGACCCCATGAGGTGCATATCCCTCAAATGTCGCTTCTTCATAGGATGTCCCATCATCTCCAGAACCTTTATTTACGGCCTTTAGTATGTTATCTTTGGGTACATTTGCTTTTTTAGCATTTTGGATTGCCAACCTCAATCTGGGGTTTGCATCGGGGTCAGGCCCTCCTTCCTTCGTTGCAACAGCAATTTCTTTTAATAGCCTTGTAAATATTTTAGCTCTTTTTTTATCCTGAGCTCCTTTTCTGTGCTTTATATTTGCCCATTTACTATGTCCAGCCATAGTGCTTCAATTTTAATTACTCATTTAAAACAAAAGTAGAAAATTTTAGCCGACTAAGATAGTATCTATTCAATCAACATATTTTGCTCTCTACCCAATCGCTTCATGACATTCTCTCTTATCAATCTGTAATAATGCTTTCTACCTGTAGTTTTATCTTGCCTGATCAATCCAATTTCTATCATTATTTTGATATATTTCTTGGCTGTCGTTCCCTTGATATGAAGTTCATTCTCCAAATCCTGAGAGTAAAATCCACTTTTAGAATACTTTACTAAGAACTTCGGCATATCAAATACTACTTCAAAAATGGTACCTTTCTTATACAGATCATAAAAGATATATCTAATTCCCTGCTCCAATTGTTTGTTGTCTGTCTCTTGGAGATCCAGAAAAAATCCCAATCTATTGACTTCTTTAAAAGTAATATAACTTCGAAGATTCCTATAAGAAAAATCCAAATGTTCTGCAGCAAGCGGAAGATCTCCCTTTGAAATGTTTATACATCTATTTAACGTCTTATTGCGAACTTCATTGGGTATATCTTTAAAATCTTCCCAGTCTCCGTTTATGAGTTGAAGAGGGTTATTATCACTTTCGAGTTTTTCTATAATATTATTACCTAAAGCGATCCCGATGTTATCTTGCTTAAGAAGATTTCCCAGATACAAGAGTTTGATCCCATACAATTGGAAACGAAAATAAACTTTAATGTTAAAATTAGCGACAGGATCAAATCTGATGTATTCTATTCTAAATAGTTCTAATAGTTCATTTCCTGATATTTCAATGAGCGATTCAATCCTGTCAATAATCTGACTTATCTCAGCAAAGAAAACATCCAGGACAGAGACCAGCCAAGAAACCCCTGGCTTTTCTATTTCTACTAAAAACACATCATTAGCTAGTTTAAAGCCCTTGTACAACAGAAAAAATCCCCCTTCGTCTATGTTTTTATTACCAAGTTTGAACACATCGAGTATTACATCCAATGATTTTCCGGGCTGTTTACCATCAATAAGGAGAAATGCATAGGTATGTGAGGCTAATACAAAAGAGGGATAGTCATTTTGCTTGCGATAATATTGTATAATTTCTTTTAATTCCTTTTCGGTAAGAGATTGCTTTAGATCAATGCTCATCCTAGCAGATAACAAACGGTAATGCATGGATAAGAGTTCATCCCCTAAATCTTTAGACTTAGCAATTGCAAAATCTATCTCTTCCGACATTTTTTGGATAAAGCGATTTTTCTCCTGCGTATCATCAACTTTCATTGATATTTTCTGACATGCGTTTGCCAACACCGACGAACGGTGTGCAAGTGAGAATGCTGGCACTTCCTTGTATTCACTTTGATTAGAAACAATACTGTAATGCTTTATCGTTTCCTTAAGTGTTTGGAAAGTTTCAGGCTGTTGTTCTGATAAATGTATTTTGTAAGTAAAGAAGGCAGCCTCGAGATCTTCCATAGCTAGTTGAACAACATCCTCAGCCGCCGCATTTTTCATAGATTCCCTACCTTTCCGCAGCGCTTCCAAAACACCCTCTATACGAGTTGACTGGTCTTCATCATCATGTTGGAAGTGATATTCAGCCATGAAGAGATAGTTGGAAATATTGTGAGCAAATACATTTTCATTCAGTGCCTTATAAATCCACAATCTTGCCTTATTCTTCTGGTCTTTAGACTCTTCATTTAAATAGGTAAAACCAATTAAAGATGAGATATCAGCAATAAAAGATTTATCCAACTGGTCCCAATCCAGTTGATCTAAATGAGCTTCGTATTCATCTATAGGTATATGACGCAAAATCCTTTTGAAGGCCTTCTCAATCAAATGGATATATGCATTCCATGATTCCATAGATATATCTGGAGTTGATGCATCGTCAAATGATTCAAAACGATGTTTTGCCAGATCTACGATTTGTTGGAATTTTTTGGGCGATCGGCGATGAAAAAAATAGAGAAGAGCTTGTTTTAATATAAAGAAAAAATAGCTCGAAGATTTTTTATCATTTACTGGAAGCTTGTGTAATTCAGACTCCCAAAATTCTCCAAGCTTATGAAAGTCTTGTATATCTCGCGACCTTACTATATCTCTGATAAAAGCAGAATAAGTGTAAGTCCTTTGCTGAGATAACAAGTCAATCAATAACTGATATAAGAACGCAATAAACATGACGCTATAAAATGAAATAAATCTGTTGATGAATTAGAGTAAATACAGGCTTTGGAACCCGTCTTAATCGATAACAAGATAGAACCCTATTACACTTAAGTATAATATATAGCATGTTACAATAGAAGACGGACTAACGTCAACCTGTCAAAACCTTTTATTATGAAGATGAAAAAAAATTATGTCTATAAGGGAAATTGACGATTGCAATCATAATGAAAAGTCCTGAGAATAAAAAGAAAACAGCGAATATTTCACCTCAGTCAACCAACATTAATTGCCAATAGTTCATTTTTATGTGTTGATCGTAATTCAAATTTGTATCATCTCAAAAAAAATGCACTATGTTTTGAAGTAACTTCGAAATGTTATTATAAATATTGTCAAAGTTTTACCTTTATCCTGTAAATTTTGCTTCGATAATCAAAGAAAGATTATGAACGAAACATATATATAATTATATTCGTTTCTAAAGCACAGTTTATAAACTTCCACTTTTATAATTCGAAGAAGATGAGAAAAATTTTCAGTACTTTGATATTTACAACCTTGGGTGCACTGATAGGAGTCGGTATATATACATATTTTTTTGAAAATGAACATAGTATTATTAAAACTGTCTATTTAAGTGGAGAAACCGCCCAACCCTCATTTTCTTATATAGATAAAGACGTATCTTCTAACAGCTCACTCCCAAATTTTGCGAATGCATCACAAATATCTCGCCCAGCTGTTGTAAGTGTCAGATCTGAAAAAGGAGATCGAGAAAATCTTTTCCAGCTCTTTCAACCTTCTGACCCGGACGAACACAAGGGTAGAGCGTCTGGATCTGGTGTTCTCATATCAGAAGATGGTTACGTTATTACGAATAACCATGTCATAGAAAACGCTGATAAAGTGACGGTTACAATGATTGACAATAGGGAATTTGAAGCGAAGATTGTAGGTGCAGATATCAATACAGACCTCGCTTTGTTGAAAATAGATGCCAATGAACTTCCTTACCTCGAATTTGGCAATTCAGATAACACTGCAATCGGAGACTGGGTACTTGCAGTGGGAAATCCCCTAAACCTTACATCCACTGTTACCGCAGGTATCATTAGTGCCAAAGGACGAAACCTACAACTACTCAAAAGAGATTCGGATTTCGCCATCGAATCATTTATACAGACAGATGCAGTAGTCAATAGAGGTAATAGTGGTGGAGCGCTTGTAAATCTCAATGGAGAACTCATTGGAATCAACACAGCCATATCTTCTCACTCAGGGTTCTATGCTGGATATTCTTTTGCTATTCCCTCTTCTATCGCAAGAAAAGTAATGGAAGACTTATTGATGTATGGCGAGGTAAAAAGAGGATTACTTGGGGTAAGCATTACCGCTGTCAATGCAGAAGTAGCAGAAAATTTTGATTTAAGTGTCTTAAAAGGAGCTTATGTAAATCGAGTGAATAGAAGAAGTGGTGCAGAAGAAGCAGGTATACAACAAGGAGATGTTTTGATCGCTGTAAATGATTTACCAGTAGGGAATACTTCTGAGCTACAAGAACAGGTGAGTAAGTATCGCCCAGGTGATAAAATAAAAATCACAGCCTATCGTGGCAAAGAAAGTATCGAATTTAGCGTGGAATTAAAGTCGCTGAATGAAACCCTTGAAGGCTCTAGAATTCAAGAAGAAACTGAAGAAGAAAGAGAATGGGAAGGTAAATAATTACCTCCCCTGCTTGTTTCATATTTTTTACTCATAACGATTGTTGAGGATAATCACTTCACAGGGATCTAGATGATAGATCTCTATGTAGTGATTATTATTTTGATCCACTTGTACCCTTATTTCGTCCCCTTCTACATATATAGATTGATAATCTTCGAGGTTTACTGATGTGTTGAGCAAGACGTGAAAGGTACTATCCTGGAAATTCAAGGATGAATCCACCATGATCTTTGCTCCTCGCTTTTCAACTCCATTTACATTCACCACTACCAGACATTCTTCTTCATCCAAAATCCTCGACCATGCGACTATTTCACCATTCCCGTAAATATCAAATGGGGCATCCAAAAATGATATTTGCCGAAGATATTGCCTCCCAAATCTCAATACGGGATAATTTCGCCTTACTGCTGTCAATTGCTGTATCCTTACGTATGCCGGATGATTGACATCAAAACAGTGATATCCTGCTGTACCAAAAGGCCCAAACCCTGGTAATGTCTCATCATGTGTATAATCCTTACCCGCTTCAACTAATGGATGATCTGGACCAAACATGGCTTCTCTCAAATAGCGGTCTGCATGGTCTCCTCCCCCCCATGCAGGAAGCCATTTCCATTCACTAGCCTCCGGACCTGCTAATGCCTGTTCAGTTCCATAGTATATACAGGGAATCCCCAACGTACACAATTGAATGGCAACAGGTACAACTACTTGATGAGGTTGTGATACTCCAACTGAGAATCTCAGTTTTTCTCCTATGACATGATCGTGATCGTTGAGTATGGATACATGTTTATCTCCCAGCATCCGATGAGAACCCATAGAATCAGGAAATCCTTCAAATCCCGAAAAGTAGACGAAAGGATTGGCTAGTCCTTTTCCTAGTGTAGAAAGTCGGGGTCTCATATCCCCAATATCTAACGCCGCATCCAGGTTATGCTCGATAGCATTTAAGTATTGTGCCTGAAAATTACTACCACCGGCAATTTCCCCCAATAGTAAAAAATTTTCCTTTCCAATGTTGTTGGCAAACTCTTTCACAGTACCACAGAAATTTCTTCCCTCTTCTGTAGATACATGCTTTAATGTATCCAGTCGGAATCCATCACAATCCGTCAATGCAATCCAATATTTGAAGCATTTTGCGATTAATGTTAAGGTAGTATCATTACTAACGTGAAAATCCCGTAATGAATAGAAATCGGATCTCTTGTGCTCAGCAAATCTATCCCCTGTATCACCGGCACCTAAATCTCCAACTCCAGCTCGGGTATAAAAATCTGTATCCTGAAGTTCTTCAGGATACACCCCATCCTCCTTGGATTGGATCTTGTCAATGGGATTGCCTTCTCCATCTAACCAGTTTCCAAACTCATACCTATTGGGATAATGTATATAAGGCGGGAGACTTTCGTTTCCAGGATAATTCCAATTAGGCCCAGAATGATTGAAAATAATATCCAGAATTACTCTTATTCCCTTTTCATGTGCTGCGTCCACTAATCGTATCAAATCATCCTTAGTACCAAAATGTGGATCTACTTCCAGAAAATTCTGAATCCCATATCCATGATAATCTTCTTTGTGCTTTCTCTGTTTAAAGACAGGACTCATCCATAAGGTAGTTATACCTAATTGTTCGAGATAGTCCAATTTAGACATCACGCCCTTTAATGTACCACCTTGCCATCGATGTGCTCCAGAATAGGCCCAATCTTTCCAGTTCCATTCTTCACCTCTCAGTTCCCTAATGCTAGTGCGGTCCAACAATTTCTCATGATGCTCCTTTCCATCACTAAATCTATCGATCATCAAGAAATATATTACTTCGTTTTGCCAAGAAACGGGTGATGGAGTATAGGAAGCTCTCCTGGGAAGTTTCAAATCTGATAACCGTGTGTAAGTTGATTCGTTTAATAGTTTGCGAATTAAGGATTGTGGCATAATTTCATGTATTAGCTTTAAATAGAAGTGAAGGTGTATTATTAAATAAATAGCTGAGATAATATTTTGCTCTTAATTAAGATTTTGATCTATACTTATAATTTGATACATGGTAAATTTAAGCGTTAACATTAATAAAGTAGCACTTATAAGAAATTCTAGAGGAAAAAATCTTCCAGATATTTTAAAGGTCGCACAAGATTGTGTTACATATGGTGCAGATGGAATTACAGTACACCCCCGACCTGATGAAAGACATATCAGAAAAGCAGATGTATATGCATTGCAAAGTGCTCTGGATGTAGAATTCAATGTGGAGGGATACCCTTCTGAGGCATTTTTATCCATGATGGAAGAGGTAAAACCCGCTCAGTGTACGTTGGTTCCTGACCCACCTGAGGCCTTGACATCCAGTGCAGGATGGGATACGATCAAAAACAAACACTATCTGTTAGAAATCATTCAAAGGTTACAAGCATCTGATATTAGGACTTCTATCTTCATTGAAACAGACCTTGATATGATAGGTATGGCTAAAGAAATTGGTACTGATCGCATTGAGTTATATACCGAAGAGTATGCAAATCATTACCCTCAGAATCCTCATGATGCTATTGAACCCTATGTAAGGGCAGCGAGATTTGCTGCTGAAATTGGTCTGGGAGTGAATGCAGGACACGATTTAAACTTACAAAATCTGAATTTTTTTGCTTCACAACTACCGGAGCTAGAGGAGGTCTCTATTGGGCATGCCTTGATTAGCGATGCATTATATATGGGTTTGCAAACAACTATTGCAAAATATCAAGCTTGCCTGGGTAAATAACCCAGGCACTATTCAATATAAGTTTCAACTTTCTTTCTTCTCTTCCTGATCTGCAGTTGCATCATCAACCATTTCCTCTGCAGTATCTTCTGCATCTTCAACAGCTTGCTCAACGCTTTCTTCAGCTGTTTCTAAAGACGATTGAACTTTCTCAACTAATTCCTCTGCTTTGTCCTCTACCTTTTCAGCAATTTCCTCCAATTTATCTTCAATCTTGTCCGCGAGATCCTCTGCCTTTTCCATTGCATCAGCAGCTCGCTGCTTTAACCCTTCTGTAGCATCCGAGGCCTTTGACATGACAGCATCTGCTTTATCCTTTGCATTTTCAGAAAACTTCTCTGCCGCATCTTCAGCTTGATCAGAAAGCTTTTCTGCCATGGCTTTACCTTGCTCCATAGTAGAATCTGCGGATTGAGAAGCTCCGCCAAACCATTTTTTCATTTTGTCTAGAATACTCATAATAATTCATTAAATACAAGAACATGGATATTTTATAACGATATTACTAAACTTCTTCATTTTATCAAATAATAAATTGTGAATATTTCGTTACCAAAAAATTAAACTTTATTAGTCCTTATTACTTTAGTGCATTTCATGATAAATTCATATGAGGAACACAATCACTTGACAAATTATCTGGTAATATTTATATCTTTAACAGTTTGGTTGTCTATTGATATTATTAAGTATGAAAGAAATTATAAACAAGGAAGAATTTATCAATGCGACGAACCTGCATAAGCTGAAAATGGAAAAAGCAGCTCACCCTTTGATGCGATTGACAGGAGTCGCTAAATTAAATGCCTTGTATGATAGTTTAATGCCTTGTGAAGGATTAGATTTTGTAGAGGCTCTATTTGAAAAATTAGAAATTGATATAGTCTTTGATGAAGAGGAGTTGGAAAATATCCCTAAACAGGGATCGTTTATTACTGTCTCCAATCATCCATTCGGAGCTATAGATGGCCTGATACTTCTCAAGCTCATTGCCAATAAAAGGCCCGATTATAAAATCATGGCCAATTATCTTCTACAACATCTTGATCCCATAAAAGATTATCTCCTTCCTGTAAATCCATTTGAAGAAGATATCAGCCGTCAATCCAGCTTTGTAGGTATGCGTCGAGCTGTAACACATTTACAGAATAAAAATGCACTGGGAATTTTTCCGGCCGGGGAAGTTTCTACCCTTCAAAAACGATCTAGGCAAATTACTGACCGCGCATGGCAAAGACCTGCACTTAAACTGATTCAATCTTCCAAAGTCCCAATTATACCCATTTATTTTCAAGGTAGTAATAGTGCAATATTTCATCTATTAGGATTAGTCAATCCCAGGATTCGAACGGCCATACTCCCTGCTGAATTGTTTAAAAAGAAAAAGAAAGTAATAAGAGTGAGAATCGGAAATCCAGTACCTCTAAGAGATCAAAAGGGATTTAAGGATCTGGATCGTTTTGGAAGATTCCTGAGAGCCAAAACCTACGCACTTGGATCTGCACTTGAAGTACATAAATTTTACAGCCCTCCAATTAAGCGACCTCGCTTCCAAAAAGCATCGAAACCTGTTGCACCTCCACAGGAAAAAACAAAAATACTGGAAGAGATCGAACACCTTCGTGAACACAATCTCGTATTTACACAAAAAAACTTTGAAGCATTTATCGTCTATGCTAATGAGATACCACACATATTACCTGAATTGGGAAGATTGAGGGAAATAACATTCCGCGAAGTAGGAGAAGGTACCAATGAGCCTCTGGATACAGATGAATATGATCTCTATTACTATCACCTCTTCCTGTGGGATACCGAAGAACATCAAATTGTAGGTGCATATCGGATTGGCAAAGGAGACGAAATCATAGATCGATTTGGGAAAAAGGGCTTTTATATACATAGCCTATTCAAAATAGAAGACGGTTTTCTCCCTATTTTATCTCAATCTGTAGAGTTAGGAAGATCATTTATCACAAAAGCTTACCAGAAAAATCGCCTACCCTTGTTTTTATTGTGGAGAGGTATTGTACACTTTCTAAAAAATCATCCCGAATCTAGATATATCATTGGTCCTGTAAGTATTAGTAATAGCTATTCCAAAGTATCCCGAAATTTTATCGTTGCATACATAGAAGCATACTATTTTGATTATAATTTAGCCAGTTATATTCAACCCAGACATGCTTTCAGGGTGAAAAAGAATAAATTTCCCGTAGATACTAAGACTTTGTTAGAAGGTGTAGGTGCTGATCTTAAAAAAGTAGACAAAATTATTAGTGATATCGAACCTTCACACATGAACTTACCTATACTATTGAAAAAGTATATAGGTCAAAATGCAAGGATCATTGGCTTCAATGTCGATCCTCAGTTTAATGATTCACTAGATGGCCTTATGATTGTAGACGTTCTTGAATTACCAGAATCAAGCGTATATCATCAAGAAGATGTACCCAATTCCAAGACATAGTACAAAATCATCTACAGAAGTAAGTGGTACGACATATTTAGATATATATAACTTAATTTCCTCCCTGCAGAGCTGTTCGTGTAGATGGAGAGCGGT
>CAZZEC010000072.1:0-28527 GCA_964652565.1 uncultured Bacteroidia bacterium | reverse complement strand
AATTATATTTCATCGCGCAAAGTTCGGGCAAGTTAACACCACTCAATTACTTGATCCATTACATTTTTAGGTGAAAACCTTTCTCTGGAAATGCATATATTGAATCAATAACCATCCCCTACTACTGCGCCCGGTCAAAGACCACCTGAATTTCAAATTTGCGGAGCGAATTAAGCGGTTGTTCGGCGTCGAGGGAGTAGCTGTATTGCGTGGAAGAAAGGTTGAATGAGCGATTGAGTTCCTGTTGAATAGCAAGTAATTTTAACAGGGCCAGCTCTTTCCGGTTGATATTCCCGCTAGCGATGGATGCTTCTTCAAAACTTTGAGCAATGCTGTACTGGATAGTGGTAGGGTTACCAAATTCACCGTCGTAGCCTACCAGCGATGCCAGCTCCAGAATGCGTGGGCTGTCTCGAAGATCTACAGAGATATCAATGGATTGAATACCTAACAATTCCTCCTGGTTCAAGAGCATCTGCTGCACCGTTTGTATAATATGGGCTGCTAAAGCCCCTGCATCTGACCACTGAGCGGTATTATAGGGATTGCTGTTATCTTCAAATGCATAAGTCAGTATGACCCTTCTTGATCCAATCAGGGTGGTAACCTCAGCTCCACTGGAAAGCCCCTGGACTTGACGTAAGTTGTCTTGCAGGCATTCGGGATTCCTCCACAAAGGATAACAATCCGTAGCCTGTGTTTGCGTACTCGTAGTGCCAAATTGGAAGGTAATACCTGCTTCAAAGGTTAAAGGTAAGTCCTGATGTATTTCTCCGATGAATGTTAATCGCGTTTGGGGGGTGAGATTGATCCCCACCATCCCATTGACTGCCCGAAAGTTACTTCCGGGTGTATTGTCTTCCTGAGTGATGTCCCATCTGGTGCCCCCTCCCAGGCTGAGTCCAGCGAAGTTGGGAAAGGTGAAGGCTGCCAATACATCAAGGTCGCCGCCTCCAAGAATAAGAGAGGTGTTATCATTAAGTGAAGTGCTAGATTCTCCTAACACTGCCTTATACAATAAGGACGGTTCAAAGATCACCGTAGATAAAGGAAGTTGTAGATTAACACCTGCCAGGATATGAGGAACCGCATCAAAGAATGGATCACTGCTATTGTCGGGCTGGCTACCCGCCAGTTGCTGAGCAGCCACGCCTATGTTAATCATCGTCTGATCTTTGGCATATCTATATTGTATGCCTACTCCTGCATTGAGATTGTATTGTGAATAGGAATCGCCCGAATTCAAGAGGGGATCTTGCCTGGAAAATTCACTCAGAAGGTTATCGATGATCTGGCTGTAGTCTATATTATAATTGATTACACCCAGGTTAATTCCTAATGAGAAAGTGTGATAGGTATTGGAAGTGAGATGAAGAGAGGGATAAATGGAGATACTGGTACGACGCAATACAAAGGCGCGATCGTGATCAATGGTCGCTCCCAAACTAAATGGCTGTTTGATGAAAGGCATACCCTGAAAGGCTACGAGGGAGGAAGAGGGAGCATCGTTGAATCCGTTCCAGTATTGCCGATGCATCAAATGAAGGGTAGGTGTTCCGTCAACCCCTGAAGCAGCGGGATTATATAGCTCGGGACGCAATACGTATTGCTGTATGGTAGGTATTTGCTGAGCGTGTGTATGCAATCCGGCGAAGACAGTACATAGCAACAAATACGTATGTATTAATTTTTTGTATGTAGAAATGCTCAGCATATGATGTTTGGGCAATATTATTTGATGATTTATGCATTTCAATAGGTGCGGAATTAATTCCGCACCTATTGAATTATTACACTATCTAGGATTTCGTTGAATCAGTAATGCGCCTTCGTAGGTAGCAGGGGTTCCCTGTCGAGCCTCCACCATATACCAATATACCCCCTCAGGAAGGGAACCTCCATCCCAGTCGTTTTGATAATTTTGAGATTCATAAACGATAGCTCCCTGGCGATTGAATACTCTTACTTCATAAGTAGCTCTCAAACTGGCATTTTCAAATACCCATCGATCGTTATATCCATCTCCATTGGGTGTGATAACCCCTGGAATATTAATATCACCTGCTTCGGAGACAATTACCAACTCCACTACACAACTGGAATCCTGAGGGGGACATCCTTCTATACCAGCCCATGCCCGATAAGACAATTTGATCAATGGGGTGAGCGGATCTAACACAATAGTCTGGGTAACGGAATGGATGCCTGTTCGTTGATCTTCGGGAATAACAATGTTCCCCTCTATGGCTTCCAATATCCAACCGACACTTGCCTGTTCGTCTTCAGGGAGAAAATTTAATTGGAGTGTACCACTCCCTGTCAATGTATCTGGCTGGACGCCACAAATGAGCATTTGCTCTTGTTGATCATAACTGAGTTCTATGAGTTCTATACCTAGATTGGTAGGATTTACACCTACTTCGATTTCATCGCTACTTTGGCAGATAGCACGCTCATCCGAGACAATTAATGTATAGGTCGTAGTAGATGAAGGAGATACAATCGGGTTGGAAATCGTAGTATCGTTGATACCTGAGGTGGGTTCCCAGTAGTATATGAAGTTTTCTTCTGTAGTCGTACCTATTTGAATAGAGTCTCCCATGCATATGGTGGTATCTGTACCTGCGAATGCAACGGGAAACGAGCTAAAGGACAAAACAAGTGTATCAGAAGATGAACAAGAATCGAGTCTTTCTTCCCAGACTATACTATAAAAGCCGTACGCACTATCAGTAATTTGTATCGCAGTATGTAACAAAGAGTCCCCTTGGGTAAATGTGAGGTTTCCAGCATCTGATACTTGCCTCCATACACCCTGACCCATATTTTGATAAGGAATCAAGCTGGTATCTAATTCAATAGAATCTGCACAGACATACAGGGTATCTATTCCCAGCTCCACATTCAAGGTGCTTATGGTAAGCTGTAAAGAATCCCGAACGCCACATCCTCCATTAGAAGCCTGAAATACCAGGAGAGATTGTGAATCAGGCACTGAATCTGAAATGATTACGGAATTATTTTCCGATAGAGAAATGCCCGTTATATTCGTTAACATCTCTACCTGCCCGTTTGACTCAATAAGTAGGGTATCAGGAAGCGAATTACTACAAATGACAAGAGAACTTGATATGATAGTATCATTTTGATCTATGATAGATAAGGTGGGTACCGTATGAAACACCAGATTTACTTCATTCTCACAACTCTGGCTGCTGTCATTTACCACTACTTTTACATTGAATACACTATCCAGGGCAAACTCCTCGTTGATCTCAACCATGATAGAATCAGTGAGAAAAAGGGTATCAGTTCCTGCTCCTAAGGTATTATCATCTATAAACCATTCAAATGTTGCTGTATCACTGAGTAAGGATGTGTCTACTGATAAGGATATGTGTTCCGTTCTGCAAAATCCGTAGATCGTATCTGTGTTCCGGATATCAATACCGTTGATGCGTAGAATCACAGTGAAGGAATCCAACAAAGAAACATCGTCTTGAATATGAACAGACAATGGAATATTTGAGGAGGAATTGCTTAAGTGATTGGAAGAAATAGCAGGATCATGAGCATTACTCCAAATACTATCATTATGGGTTAAGGCAACATTCAGGAGTAATATCAGGACCCAGAATAGAGAGTAGCGTAGCTTCATGTGGAGAAGGAATTACCAGTAGATACTGACTTATACGCAAAATAAGGATTATTTTAATTTATTAAAATGTTTCCTATATTTGATCAGAGCAAACGCACTAAAATCATTAACAGCTGCTAGTCAGCAGCTTAAGTTGATTCAATATATAAATATTTTAATCATAATTAACTAATAATGAATTATTTATAAAATTTGGTGCGTTTGCCCTGATATTTGATTATATCACGCCTATTGCTTCTATTTAATTCAACCGATGAAGTTATACACTACTCTTCTGATTTTCGTGGTGAGTACATTATGGTCGGGAAATGCTTACAGTCAGCAGTTCCCACTTTTTTTTAGCAATCGAGACAACGGGTTTCTCATCAATCCTTCTATGACGGTTGTTCCAGTTCCCATTGAATTTAAAGGTAGGCCCAGTCCTCAGAAGCAGATTAAAACAATTGCCATGATCACGGGAAGGCTCCAGTGGCAGGCATTTGAAAAGAATAGCCCAAAGACAGGAACGTTTAATATTCAACAAAAAATAGGATATTCTCCCTTGTGGGCAGGGGCTTTTGCAATTACTGATCAAACGGGTCCACTATCTTTTACTGGTATCGGTATAAAGGGTTCTGTGACCAAGAATTTAAAAAATAATCAGGCCATTAGTGGGGGAATTTCGCTTACATACTTTCAGCATACACTGGATTTGGGGAGTGATCTGCTTCAGTTTTACGATGAAAACGATCCCACCATTACTGAAAATGCGGAGTTTAACACATTTCTTGCCCCTGGATTTGGCATATTTTATTCTAGTAACAAATTCTACGCAGGCCTTTCTATCCCCTATCTTGTATTTTTAGATCCAGCAGAAATTCGAAGTTTCTCAGACCAGTACTACATCACTGCAGGAGGGTTTGTACCACTAGCTAATTCACAAATATTATTAGAGCCTTCTCTTTGGGTTCAACATTCCAATGGTACATCCGATTTTACGGCTACCTCTACACTACTGGATGCTAATGTAAAGTTATGGTACTTTATAGAAAGTGATTTTCCTTTCTGGGCGGGATTGGGATTTAATAATAATTCACACTGGAGAGCAGAAGCAGGAGTAATTACGGGTGCCACTTATAGCAAAAAGTCCAAAAATACCTATTTTAAACTGGGAATTGCCTATGGAAATCAGGTAGGAGTAGCCGCTGGATTGGGCAATATTTTCGAAGCTAGCATAGGAATTCTTGTCAACTAATGTTTAACTTGGTTTCAGTTATTACTTGCATCCCATGAAATCATTATTTCTTTCGATTATTATCATTTTTACTTCCCTTTGTTCTTTCTCCCAAACCATCAGCAGGGATGTAATTTCGTCTATGGGTAATAGTGGTTCTGGTGGGGGCTTTCAAATGAGCTACACAATTGGTGAAGCCATCATCTACACACAGACACAACCTGTAAATGTACTTACCCAAGGATTTCAACAACCGGATATTAATTGTGATGCTCAGGCAGGCACATTGACAGCGGTTCCGTTGGATGAAGAAGATTGTATAGAGCCTGGAAACCGCAATCCCGTTACGATATCTGCCGAGATCAACAATGATCAGGTTATTCCCGATGGATACAGCGTTATTTATCTTCTCGCGCAAGATACTACTCAGACTATTGTCTCAACTTCCCCTACACCAAGTTTTGATGTTTCAGAACCGGGTACATATAGCATACATACACTGGTATACAATGCTGACCCTACAGCCCCGGACTTCCTGGATTTGGGGATCATCGCTTTCGGGCAAGTTAGCATATCTCAGTTACTTGATAGAATTACAGAAACTCCCATTTGTGCGAGTTTAGATGAAGAAGGAGTAACTATCGAAGTACTGTCATGTGACTGTAATGTGTCTACAGGTACACTCACAGCTAACCCTTTAACTGCTGAAGACTGTTTAGATCCAGATATTCAGGATAACTTGCAGTTATCCGCAGAGTTGGATGGGAATGCTATTATACCCAATGGTTATATACATGTATTCTATCTTACAAGAGAACAGGGTGGGGGCGAGATCATACTGGCGGAAAATGATTCCCCGGAATTCTTCGTAGATGCTACAGGTACCTATAGGATATACTCACTCGTGTACTTTCCCGTTGAAGGTGATACCAATTTTCTGGACCTGAGTTTTTTGGAACTGGGGATTACAGACTGGCAGACCTTTCAAGGTAGGGTGAATGGGCAAGCTGTCTGCTTCAATATCGACACAGAAGGCGTTTCTTTTATAGTCAATGAATGTATTGTATGCGATGCTTCAGCAGGGACATTGACACTTATTCCGCTAGGCACTGAGGACTGTATAGATCCAGGTATTCAGGATAATGTCGTCGTAACAGCTACCCCCAATGGCGACGATGAGATCCCTCAAGGGTATGAACTCAGTTATCTTCTCGTAGATGTAGCAGGGCAGACACTCCTAGATATACAGGACGATCCTCAGTTTACCATAAGTACTCCAGGATCTTATGCTATATTTCCTATTGTATACACAAGTAATCCCAATGATACCAATTTTCTGGATTTAAGCCTGTTCCCATTGGGGAGCAGCAATCTCACACAAATTGAATCCTTTATAGCGGATAATACCATTTGTGCAGATATTGCCGACAATGGTTTATCCTTTCAGATTCCACTTTGTGAATGCGAGGCTAGTTTCACTTCATTGACACCTGTACCGCTAAATGATGATTGTCTGGATGAGTCAAATCCTATGCTGACGATCATGGCAGATGTGTCGGCTACCATCCCTCCGGGATACGAAGAATTGTATTTCTTGTCTTCAGATGATAGTGCTCCAATTCTTGGTCAAGATCAAGGCCCTGAGTTTGAAGTAGACATGGTTGGCATTTACACGATTTACGGATTGATTTATGATCCCGGTACCTTTAGCGTTGACTTCATTGTTACTGGACAGACTTCTATTGAAGATATACGAGATGCTGTAGCCGCTCAATCTATTTGTTTGGATTTTAGTGATGTAGGAGCTGTCTTCACGGTAGAGGAATGTGTTGTTGATGGAATTACTTGTGATGGGTTAGAGATTCCGACGATTTTTACTCCTGGTAACAATGGCTTCAATGATACCTGGGAAATCCGTAATTTTAGTGGGCAGGCAAATGTGAAGGTATTTGATCGATGGGGAGGATTGATGTATGATGGACCCTTCCCCTGGAATGGTACGAAGGACAATGATAATACTGATGTAGTACCCAGAGGGACTTATTATTTCTTATTTGAGATCTCTCAAACAGGAGAAATTTGTAAAGGAGCTATCACAGTTATACCCGATAATCTCTGAGGGTAAATTTAATTTTATGGCTACTGTTCTTTGTATGACGGATCTATTTGTACAGCGGTCTGATAGTATTTGTCAGCTTTTTTGGGGTTGATAAAATCGCGCTGAAGTTGATACATAAGGTAGTAAGCTTCTGCATTTTGATCATCGTATTTGATGGCATCTTTTAAAGAATATTCAGCGTTGTAATATTCTTTGTTCAGCACCTGTATTTTGCTCATCCAGCAGTAGATAGCTGACTCATTATTAAATTGTTTTTGAGCCTGCTTAATAATCTCTTCTGCTTTATCATAATCCTCATTCGAAAAATAATATTCTATGAGTTCAAGGTAGTTGGGTAGACTCCCTTGTCCACAGGAAAGAAACGCTTCAAGTTGAGTAGCAACTTCCGTAGGGATTTGCATGGATTCATAGATCAATGCGCTGCGGCGATAAGATTCACAGAGTGAAGGATTTTGAGATTGAGCCTCGAGGTAGTCATCCAAAGCATTTTCGTTTGCGCTAAGCTTTTCATAACACATACCACGATGAAGGTATAACTCAGCATTAGGATATCTTTGGATTGCTTCTGTATAATCTTTAATCGCATTTTCCCATTCTTTAAGCCCCTCATAGATTTCTGCTCTGGCAATCCATCCTTTAGCATTGTCAGGAGAGAGTTCCAGGTATTGAGTCAGTAATAATTCTGCCTGGATGGTATCTCCTCCAGCGAGTGCCTGTCTACTTTCTTCATACAGATCTCGAATTACTTCGTCACTTCTGGAGGGACTTATTTCGCCAGTCTTACTTAAATATTCACGAGATTGATCAAGGTTTCCTCTCTGCTTTTCAATCTCAGCCAATTTTAACAATATTTCTGTGTTATTAGGGTCTTTAGTCAGCAGTTCTTGATAAGCCTGTAAAGCTTGATCATAATCTTTTACGATAATATAGAGTTCTGCACGTTGGTATAGATATCCTTCATTAGTAGGGTCTGAAGCGATCAAGACATCCAAATAGGGAAGCGCACGTGCTGGCTGCTGAGAACCCAGGATGAGATTGGTAAGTCGTGGCAGGAATTCTTCATTCTCCGGGTACAACTCATATGCAGATATGTAATGTTCTATCGCCTGATTGGGTTGCTTATTCTTATCATATGATTGCGCTAAATATAGATAAGCCATATGGTAAGTAGGAGCTATCCGGATGGCATTGCGGAAGTCCACAATGGCTTTGGTAAAGGAGTTTATATCAAAATATTTTAGACCTCTTTCGAAGTACAAATTGGGATTGTTATCTGTCTGAGCTAACTCTCTGCTATAATCGTTTATGTTATAAAATCTACTGCGGTCGTTCTTTTCGTCTATAATGTCATTTAATTCCATGATACGTTGTTCAATAGAATCCAGTCTTTTGTAGGTATAAGCTTCCTGGTAGTAATCCATTGACACTTTGTATTTGTAGAGACTTCTGTAGCGGATAGCCTGTGTAATAGCTTGAGTAAATTGCTCATTGATATATTCAGGTGTGAAATCCAACTCTCGGTATACCGTTGCATTGGAAGAATCGTAATTGCGAATATTGACTATGTAGAGATTCCAGCCTGAGATTGTCCTTGAGACTACTAACTCAGCAATTTTCTTTATTGGGTTGTAAGGAGTGGATTTATCTTTGTGGGCATTTGTAAAATCACTTACATATTGCACTTTTATATAATAGGCTCCTTGAGCGCCAGAATATACATCTGAGACTTTAAAATCGCTAAAATTGACAGTTTGGTCATAGGATTTTTTGTAGAAAACGTTGAAATCCTTCAGATAAGTTTTTACATCTACATCCCTGTTATCTAACGGTAGCTCAGGGTCAAGGTCGTAACTTATCCTGACTTGTTCGTCTCTAAAAATTTGCCGATCACCTGATAGGGAATTCTGAATAGATTTCTCAATCTGTGTGGAGCTAATTAATTCGTAAGAAATACCATTTAGCAAAATGGCAAATAACTCCACGGTTTGTTGAGCCCTAAGCTTAATTTCTTGTGTATCGCTGTTGGTTAAGGCTTGAGAAAATACAGGCTGAGATATTGCAAAAAAATATATGAATAAAAAGAGAAAAGGAGCTTGTCTGAACTGTATTATCATAGGTAAAAGCTTAAGACGTATGGTCAACAGAAATATTTGATAAAAAGACATCCCATTCACTACTTGCTTCTCCATCTATTATTCTTTCGTAAGTTTTAAGTACAACAGTTATTCTTTTAGTTGTTCTATCTTTGTAGGCAAGATATTCTCCCTTGTATCCCCGAAACTCCTGTGTGTAGGTAATAGTTCCATACCATTTGTTCCCAGGTCCTTTGATAATATTTCCCACATAATTGATTTCAACCCATTTAATTTCAATTCTCGTGTAATCCAGGTAGATGATGTGGTTGAGATATCCTCTTAGATAGTGTTGTACTTTTTCCTGAGTGATCGCATTGGACACTTCTACCATTGAAGTATCACTGATAAACAAGGGGACAACTTGTTTGGCAATGTTATTGGCTTCAATTCGGGAAGTATTCTTGTCCATGATTCTTACAATATAATTCTCAAATTGTTTAGCCTTTGAGAGTGCCTTTTCCTTAAACTTTTCTCGATCAACCGGGGGAGTAGGAACTTGATTTAGATTAATACTAGGGGTATCAACCACTGTTTCCTGAGCTTCAACAGTAGTAGCTTCTGTGGTAGATGGAGAATTAGTAGCAACAACAATCGGTTCTGGCTCATTTTGAGGAATAATATTTTTATCCATCCGAATTAATGACCAGATAACATCAGGCATTGGACTGAGAGGTATAATGCGATTATTAGTATAAACGATTACATCTACTTCTTTGACATTTACGCTACCCGTTTCTCCTGAAGAATGGACATAGGTAATATTGTTGGATGACAATTCAAATTTTTGAACGGGAATCACTTCTGATGATCGTAAGTACAACAATTCATATGGGGTTGTATTCATAGATAATGTATCTATGATGCCATCCATAAATGCAAAATTTCCTTTTTCACTGGTAATTAATGCAACCTCATTTTTTTCCAACGTTTTGTGCTTATCACTCCCCAGTAATGTATAATGTACATACTTCTCATCAATATTTTCAATGATACCATTGACAGTGATACCATCAATTTTGTATATCGCATCCTGAGCATGGGATATCGACAGCTGAAAGAGGAGAAGCAAGAGAAAATATGTTCCTATTTTACTACACATATACACACTAATTATCAGTATTCATATTCAACAGTCTCAAGGCTTTCTGTTTATCTGGGCATCTCCCGCTGGGGGGGATTTATATTTTCAGTTGACCGGCGAGTGGCAGAGCGAGACCTAAAGGTACCATTTTTGTTAGATATTTTATCGTTGTGATTTATCAAGAATTGCAAAGAAGTTTTTCCATGCCTACCCAGCTGAATGACATCACCGTGTTTTAAGGCAGAGGGTCGATCCATAGATACGATTTTACCATTAATTAAGGTTTCAGAAAAAGGTTGTATATATACCTTATTTTGTGTGTGCGTCATCCGGAGATGTTGTGGTGCTACATGCCGACTGTCCCAGTTGATAAAAACTTGTGAGATAGGATCTGATCCTATCATTACGTCTACATCTGATTTAAGCCATTTATTGATAGGTACTGTTTTCCTGAATTTTTCGGGAGTAAGAATTGTGAGTTCATAGTCTCCTTTACGATAAACAACAGAAACAATGAATCCTCCTAATATCATACCCATTAAAATGAGGCCCAACATTCTTCCCCATTCTGCATCTGTTTCTGTAAAACTTTTTACTATAGCAAAGAATATCCCGTAGCCGATGATACTTGCTATAGTTCCTCCTACAATACCTCTTCCTATACTAATAGTAGATTTCAATGATAATACAGCACCTAATCCTACGCCTAATAGCAGCCAACTGGGTAAATTAATCAGAAACTCCATCCAAAATGTTGATTTCCACCCTGATTTAATCGGTTCAGTAATGTATATGATTAATCCAAAAGATAGGCTACCTACCAGGATTCCCAGTATGGTTCGGCCGATAATACGATTAACTTTTTGGGAACCTGCCTGTCCACGTACTTCCACATAGGATAGCCACAAGGTAAGTCCCAGCCCCATAGACGCACCAAGGATTGCGCCTCTCAGAACATTCAGGATGGCAGGATCAATGGTAAGGGTCTCGAGTTGAGGAGCTAATACTCCATATAACAAAGCCCATACTGCCCAGGCTACGTAGCCTCCCAATGCACCAAACCATATCCAATTCAAAGTGCGGTATAGTCCTTGTTGATCAAAGAAGCGATCACTGGAATTAAAATTTTCAGCATGCGTACACGGGTCTGCTTCGTACATACAATCAGGATATTTTACACATCGACTTCCAAAGTATTTCCAGCTTTCATAAGAAACTACCTGTTTGCAGAAGGTTACTACCAGTTGGTCATCCTCGAATGGCTCCCCTGTTATGTCTCTTTGTACCCGTCCTCTTTCTTTAATCGCAGCATAGGGTTTGACATATTTACTTCTAAAATTCTGTTTGCGGAAATATGGCACGAGCAGGGCAAGGATCAGCAGAATAGCACTGATAAATGTCGCACCTACAGCAGATATATTTAACCAGTCATCTAAGTTGCGCTGTAAGTTTTCCGAAAAGACTACATCTCCAATGCTAAAGGTTTTACTGACTAAGGTATCGTTCCATTGGATACTTATTTTGCGTTGTTCTCCTCGTAGAATATTTCCCTGAGGATCTATGTGAATGATTTTTTGCGAAGGTTCTTCCCCATTTTCAATTAAATAGCGGGTAACCTCAACAGAATCATTATTTTCTATTTGTTCGTATAGCTTGGTATTCGTTCCATCGATACGCACTTCACCTTGGAAAGACCCCTCAATATTTACATAAACATCAATGGTACCGGTCTCTCCTCTTCTTACGTCTTCAATAGAAATGATGCCCTGAGCACTTAGAAAATGTGTGCCAGAGTACAAAAAGGTGAAAAGCAAGCATGTGTAGAAATACTTCATACAAAGTTGATTGGGTGTTAATCACCAGTTAGCCATGATTTCCACGCTATCCATGGCTGATTACAAGGAGCATTATTCACAAGGCCGTTCGTCTTTCTCGAAAAAAATCCAGTCTGAAATTGTTCAGTAAGGGAATCCAGAACAATAGCCAGTTGGTAAGGATGCTGAAAAAAGCCGTCATGCGTGTACAGGTCTGTTGCAGAAAGATAGGGCGAATGTCCTGGATGAGTATGAAACCATCCTACGATGTCTAAATGAGGGTAACCTTCTCTCATCTTGTCGAGTTCCTGTAAAGGAGCTTTGCCAAATTCAATACTTGTGGGATTCTTTTTTGTTACATTTCTCGAGGGAATAAAAGTTTCAAGGCTTACCCAATGAAGACGTTCAGACACTTTTCCATGATTCCCTAATACAAAACCCGCTACTTCAGGTACAGGTTGTATGACCAGACTTTCTTCCACCCATTGATTTACAGTAAGAATAACATCCTCGGAAATAAATACTTCTTTAATTAACGTATCTGTCCATATATGATCAAGCTGTATTTCAGCATATGTATCATTCTTCAGTAGGTCCTCGTAATATTTCTCTTTCTTAGGACGCTGTACCTCCCTACGTTGAATTTTAATTCCCATGGTCCATCAAGTGCTTTAATTCATTCCATTTTTTCCAACTCGCATCTGAACGAAGATCGATATTATTGTTGACATCCCCATTCAAAGTCCTGGTAAAAAATGCTATATCTAGTCCATCAGACAAGGTATCAATCTCAATGGCAAGCTGGTATCTTTTTTTGAAAAAACCTTGATGTATTTTCAAGTCAGCTTGAGAAAGAAACAACCCATGTCCTGGATGTGTGTGAAACCATGCGAGCGTTTCCAAGTCTGTATAATTATCTTGCACATCTGCCAGTGTTTTCCAGGCCTCTATACCAAACTCCAGTTTATATACATCATATTCCTCAGAATTTACAGGGACAAATTTTTCCAGGGCTACGTGATATTGACTTTGGTCTTCGTTGTAGAAATAATTTCCCAGGAAAAAGCCTCCAATTTCCGGTACACCTTGACTGTCTTCGGAAAATTCAGGATTGTTCTTTTCTGTAATGAACACATCCAGCTCCTGTATGCTAGATTTTTTCATAAAAAGATTTCCTACAGCCGTATTCTCCCATAGTTCCTCCAAATCGATACATAAATATTCTTCTTCAGACAAGGGCAATACTTGAGAAGCCAGCCAACCTTTTCCCTTATGCTCTTCAGAGAGCGGTCCATAGTCTTCCATGGCCAGCTCACTTACCAATCGAGATCGAGACTTAACGGACTTAATCTTTTTTGCCTTGGGCTCTGTTCCCACTGACACATTACTCACATGAATATTCGATACTTCTTCTTCCTCCACCTCTTCTTCTTCAATACCATCTACAGTTGTTTTCTTACGTTTTTGTGTGGCTACTACAATCGTAGTAATGATAATAAGTCCCAGCGCAATACCTATTAATATCCAGGTCCTCGAAGGTATGTCTTGCTGTTGTGCGAGCTTAAGTTGATATGGGGCAGAATAAATGCCGAAGGAATCTGATACAGATATTTGTCCTACATGTTGGAATATCTCAACATCGAGACGGGAATCAGAATAGTAAAGATAATCATTTTTATACTGAAGCGTGGTACTTGGCAAAGAATCGTTATTGACAATGGAAGAATCTGCTTGTTCCATCCACAATGTATAAGGGTTTGCTCCTCCTACAATCTCAATAAAGATGGTATCATCTAATACAAAGGCATCCAGGATTTCGGGTTGCGCATTCCCCGTCAATAACGTATCATCGACGATTATATGTTCTTGAAGAATAATGGTTTGCGTTCTTCCTATATAATCTGCTAACATCAATTCTAAGGGGGTTGCTGCATGAGCATAAATAGCAAATTCATTTATAGATAGTGAATCGATACTCAGAGATTGTTCATCATAAGAATGGGAAAGAGCTAAAGGAGGAAGCAAGCTATACAATTCATCGTTATATACAGTAGTATCCAGGGTAAGTGTGTAGGTTGGAGTTGAGGACCCCTCGGAATAGGATAATTTATATGCAGCACGCCTATTCTTTGATAGATCAATGAGTCTTTGTATTGCAATATCGTGATTCAGTCCATCGGGATAATCCCATACATACTGGTAGTAATCAAGATAAGTGTCTGAGGTATGGACATAAGACCATATCTTTTGTTCTTGTACGTTATTTGTAGCTGTTTCAGCTTCAACGTCATCTTTTGATTCTTTCTTCGAATTGCCGGGATTATCTGAGGGTTGTGTTTCTTGTGCTTGATTTTCCGAAGGGGAAGATTTTGTTGATAGTTCTGGTGTTTGAGTTTTAGAAGGAGCAGCAAATTGATAGGTTAAGTTGACCGTTTTCTCGACGAGTTGACCGTTTGCATCGATGGTGATAAACAGAGACAAATTTTCTGTACCAGGTAACTTTTGGGCATCTACGTTGTACAAAATCTCGCTTACTGTAGGATCATCAATGGTCGTAAGTATTCGAGACTTAGATGTACTTTTTATGGATGTTAGTTTGTGATTGGCTGCTATAGACTGAACGATGGGTTGTAGAAGTAGTGCCTCAAATTGTGTTACTTCTTCTGTAGATATGGTTGTGCCTTTAATTTCTTTCTTATTCTTGCTTAGTAAGAACGTATTAAAAGAGATCTTGGCTTGATAGGTACTATCCTTTACGGAATAATTAAGTGTTTTATGTTGCTGCCCAGCTACTGAGAAATAAGTAATACTCCACGAAAAGAGTAATAATACTCTAAGGAATATGGCTCTTGTGTGATAAATTGATGTTTCATGCCCCACCATAACCGGAATTTTTTTTAGATCTTTTATTCAAAAGAAATATCAGGAGTATGATGATTAACAACACAGGTAAAAGGATCTGCCAAATCTTGATGTTCATTTTACCCTCATTGATGATGAATGCTTCATCATCCCAGGATTGATAATCTGTTTTGCGAGAATCCAATATATATACAACATAAGATCCATCAGGCAACTCAGACTCCATCAATGAAGTGCGGTTGATATAATATTTACCCAGTCCAGGATCCAATAGTAATTCCTGCTCTATTTCGCCTTGTGTTACATTATTTCCGTCAGCGACCAGGCGTAAAAAATAGCTTGGTACTCCACCTGCGATTTCAAAAAACACGGTATCTTTAGGAGAGTTGAGATTTTCAATATTCTGTATTGAAAGTGGAGGAATATCTGCCTCCAGGCTGATATTTTGCATCTCTATTCCATCGACAAACTGAAGTTCGTATTTTTTCCGCTTTCCCAGTTGTACCCGTAGACTAGTGAGTCCGGGTGCTTGTTCCACTACATTGATCGTTATCTCACCTTCAGGCCACTGCACATAAGCATAGGGTAGCGTGGCGTCAGAGGGAATACCGGGTTGGGTAGGTTGAAAAGTGAGGGTATCATCGGGGATAGATATTGTACTCAATCCCATCGATGGAGAAGCATATCTGATCATGACTAAGTAGGTCAGATCATCATAAGAGGAACGATTTGCCAATATTTCAAGCGGAATCTTTTGCAACGCAGCTTCTGCATATTTTCCTTTCGGGTATTTGCTGAGATATTCTTTGTAGGCAAAGACTTGATCTTGTTCTATCACCGATTTCCAATAAGCGTCTTCTTCGTTTACTTCAGGCTCTTTCGCCGGGGTACTAGGAGAAAGAGCTGCAATTTTATTTTGGGCTTCTCTTTTGTATTTGCTATTGGGGTAACGGGCTAAAAATGTCCTGTACTCATTCAGGGTATTGACCTGTATGGTTCTACTCCAGGCTTGATCTTCTCTTATAGTAAGGATCTTTTCGTTGGCTTGAGTATTGTATTTACCATTGGGGTATTTGAGGTTGTAGTATTCAAAATCCTCTATATTATTGTTGTTGACGATGGATTGCCAAAATTCATCTTCGGTCATTTGTTGCTGTCGTGTTTGCACTGCTTGAACAGGAGGTTCAGATACAGGTTCTGCTTTAGGAGGAGGAAGAATATTAAGTTGTTTAGCGATACTTCCCTGACCAATGATTCTGTCATTGTCATCGATCACATTACAAAGAAATGAAATAAACTTGGTGCCAGTTTCAGGTATATCAAACAGTACTGAAGCTGTAGTATTTTTGTTGTTTTTGTTTGGGTCCAACAACACATAGCGGGTGCTATTTCCTGCAACGAGAAATGCATCCTGATGTTTAGCGAGGGCTATTTGAAGAGAATACTTTCTGGCATGATTGTCTTCGGCAAATTCAACTTTGGTGAATTCAATTTTGAGTTGTTGGTTTCCTTGTTCGGGGAATATAGTAGTGTTATAGAAATTGATATTGGGTTGTCTTGCTGAGGAAACGTCAAGGAATTGTCGCCCCTTGATAGCTAGTACCTTGAAATAGATATTGGCTTCGTACATTGGATTTTGACCGTAGGTGATCGTTTCAAAATAAGGGGTATTTTGAGCATATCCCGGAATGGCAATATCCAATACGAGACAAAATAGGACTATCAGATACGAAGTACGATGAGGGATCATGCGATTACAGTATCGTTATTCAGATTTATTTCTAAAATTGATATTAATTTTTTTCCCACTAGAAGTGGGAGGCTTCGATTTAGATGATTTTATCTTGATGGAGGATCCAGATTGAGGGGGCTCAACATTGTCTGCATCGGTTTCCATTGGGGGATGAAAATCTTCGGGCAGGGGGCCCAACAGGGAGGTGCCATCTATATAAATCTGTTTATCCTTATTTACAATATCCTTGGGCTCTGCATAGTCTCTTACCCATTTCGCAACTTTTTCATCCTCAGGAAAAGGCTGCTCATTCTTGGCGTGATAATTCTGATATTGTAATATCTGACCAACCCGTATCACCAGATCATCTAAAAAGAACAGTTTCCCAAATTCTTTGGCATTTACACAGACCCTACCTTTAAATCGACCATCATGCTTTATATTGGGATGCCATACAGGAGTCTTCATATAGCATTTGGCGACAGAACTAGCCGGATAATCAGCTGGGAAGCTTACTTCCAGTTGGTGTTCATATGCGTATATAGGATCATTATTGTTATCAATACCTATAATGCTTTTCAGCTTATAAGTAATGAGATATTCTTCCGGTGGATGTTTTCTCATGCTGACCACCTCATAGGTGATGCGATCCGTCTTTGAACATAGCTCATGTAAGCTGAGGTGTTCGTTTGCCAGTCTTCTATCTCTGGGATTTTTAAATGACTTCAGATTGTATATCGGTTCCTCCATGATTCGTTGTTTATTACCAATTCCCTGCTACCAAACGAGGCATGAGCAGCAACGTACTTTCATTTTTGATGCCGATATCATATAAGGTCTTCTCTGGCATGATCTGCTTGTTGGTATCTCCCTTAACAGATATATCATAGCTGTAGGGATTTCCTTGAGGATCAGAACCAGGGACATATCCGGAAGATACGAGCTCATCAATGATTTCTTTGACCGTGGTGTGAAGGGGTAACTCCAACTCGAGTTCATCGCCAGACGGTAGCACTCTTATTATAATATTTATATCGTTCATAGATATGATATTGCTACTATGTGAATGATAAAAATTCCTTATCACCTGTAAGTTCTACAAAATGTATGTCGTTATCAATTCTCACACGTAAAATTTGAAGGGGTGGAATACCAATTTTAGTTAATTTATGTGTTTGATGGGGAAAATTGCGATCAATTTCATGGGTACTTTGCGAAATGATCACCTTTTCATCCGGTGAAGTGAGATAGTGTTGCATGACAGCATCCGAAAAATGAGGTTGAGCCATCACAATTTCGTGTACTGTTTCTGACTTACTGGTAGTAATTTCATAGATCACTTCGTGATCTAATTGTATCACAGGATGATCGTGAGAGAAACGGCTGGACAGCCATTCAAGTACCTCACCTATCGTAAGCTGACAAGATAATTCCGGCACTTCGATAATGGGATCGTAGCTGAAGTGGCTCATACAATCATCTTTCAACTCTGAAACAGAAAACCATTCGGACAGATTATGCATACCCTCATAATAATATCTTCTCCCCGATGTAAGCTGTTTTTCGTTATGGTGTAAAACTTTTAGTGCCTCTTGCACCTGCATGGCGCCAATGATGGAAGAGGATATAGGGGTAGTTGCGATTTTTCCAAAGTTGGCATTCCGCTGTGCGATATCAGGACACCCCATGCGATACCTGATATTTTCCCATTCCTGTTCCTGAATCTGACATTCATAACAAGATACATCAGGTTGATATACACATAGTTGTCCTGCCAGATTTTCTATCGCTCCATCGATCCAGATCTTCCCAACCTTATAGCAATGCCGATTGATATACATCCTTGCCAACCGATTGTCCAGGCAGCCGATGACAACATCCATGCGCCGAAACACTCCCAAACCTATATCCAGCATGATATCTCCATTGACTTCCAGGACAGAAACATTGGGATTGATTGCACGAACCTGTTCTGCCGCTACCGTCGATTTGGGTTTGCCACAGTCAGCTTCGCGAAATAGCACAGAACGGGAGAGATTCCCGTATTCAATGGTATCAAAATCGACGATCAGAATATTTCCCACATTGAGTAGCGCCAGGTTTTTTAATACCTCGTTTCCCAATGCACCCGCTCCAACTACCATAATGTTGGCAGATTTTACTCTGTCTACATCCCACCAGGAGATGAGTTTAAAGGTGCTTACCCACTCTTTCGTGTCGAGCTTTATTTTTTGAGGAGGAGTAGAATCAGGGCTGGACATATAATATACCCTTGTATTTTATAAAGTTGAATGATTCGAATAATTTAATGGACACTATAATACTGAATATACTTTAATTACACAACCTCATCTACCTTGATCATTCTCCCTCTCCAGCGCAATCTTTCCCCCTTCCAGAAGCGGATAGCTGAGGTCCATGTCATCAACAAATACAAAGTACCTGTAAAGGGTAGGGTAAATGACCAATAGGCGGGCAAGCGATAATATATTAAAACAGGTAAATAAGTAATACTCATAATTAATAAGGTGCTAAACGCAAAGGATACATGTAGCGTAGAGCCCCACAAAAATAATCCTGCAATGGGTATCCAAAATGCAAGGATGAGCAGGAAAGAACATAGGAGTAATAAAGGAATCGAATACAGTAGCTGTGTGTAGGCGGTTCTTGCGACCATATTCCAGATAGCTTCCAGCCCCTCATAGGGCCTCACACTTTGTATAGATCGAGTCAATCCTACCCACGTACGGTACCCTCTATCTTTGATTTTTCTGGCAAGGGTACAATCGTCTATAACAGCAGATTTCATGGGACCGAAGCCACCAATGTCTTTCAATACCTGTGTCTTGACTAAAAAGCATCCACCTGCTGCTGCTGCTACCCATTTGAATTTACTATTTGCCAACTGAAAAGGGTAGAGGAGTTTAAAGAAATAGATAAAGGCAGGCATGAGCAGTTTTTCCCAGCTATTAACTAACGTAGGAGCTGCCATCAACGACACGCCGTCCCAAGCTTTGCGTTGCATTTTTTTGTATAAACCTGCGATCACCCCTTTGTTAAGTTCGATATCTGCATCTAAGAGCAGTGTATAAGGTGTTTCTACTTTGGCTAAGCCTTGTTCCAGGGCCCAAAGCTTCCCCGTCCATCCCTCGGGGCGAGGTTTACCATTCAGTACGGAGATCTGCCCCTTTACCTTACTTGCTACTTCGGCTGTATCGTCTTCAGATCGATCATCAACAACAATGATAGATAGATTATTTCCCTGAGATGCAACTGAGGTTAAGGTCCTTTCTATAACCCGAGATTCATTTCTAGCAGGAATCAGTACGGTAATCATAGATAAATCTTCTCGTATCCCATTGGGAGTTGCATTCCACTGCTCCCGGGTACTCCAGGGCCGCCAGGGCAACAAGAAAATAATAATCCAGAGGACTAAGGACAATATGACCAAGAGATGCATCTTACTATCATTCTTTGATTGTATAAATTTCCCACATTTTTGTGGACTTTTCAAATGTAAATGACTGCATGAAGATGAGAAATTCCGTTTCTTGCGTACCACTTTGATATATATCCCATTTCAGCCCAGTTCTCTTCAGCCTCTCAACCATAACCCAAGCCACTCTAAACAACTTAGCTGTTAGAGATTCATACAGTCCACGTTAAGCGATTATTATTTCCCAAGGAGGAAATAGTTCAATACATAAGAGTTGGATTATTTTGAATCATAACATTACAAAGGCGATAAAAGTACGTTTAAATTTTACAAAATCTTACAAGGGATGAATTTCATTTATATGCGGGAATCATTTAAGTATTTGGATATGACTAACACCCTACTTCTGTCATAGAAATCTCTGACACCATGGGTATTTTCAATTCTAGAGAGGGAGGGATCATGAGACAGGGGTTCAAAAATGATAAGTGAGAAATTTCTCCTCATTAAATGACATCTGCGCTGATAAGGGTTGGATTTGCCACAGCTATTTTTCAATATTCAATAAGTGCAGATTTAAATCCGCACTTATTGATTGATATATTACAGTTATAAATTACTGCCCCTCTACCTTCGCAAACTTCGCCTCAAAAGCAGTAAAATACATCTCATGTGCTACCTCAAAGGTAGACTCTGTGGCAAGTATCAACCAAGCACTTCCATTAGAATCAGTCTCTACTGAGAGCGTTTTGGTTGAGTCTGAACGTGTAACCTTACCAAAGATGTTGGGATCACAGGTAGGAAGTTCATTTTTGACATCGCCTTCGCCCAGTAAAATGGCATGATCTCCTTCATTGACTTGATTACCCTTATCGATGTTCATGACGTAATACTTAGTACCGTTTAACGAATCGACTATGCGCTTAGGCTCTATTTTACTGACTCCAGCTTTGAGATAAACATTTGACGCAAAGCAATCTGCGCCATAATTAGTAACCAGATCAGCAGAAAAGCTTACCTTATACGTCGTGTTGGGAGCCAGGCCATTTACCTGTTTTTTGAAAAACATAAACAAGTCATCACTAATATTTAGCCCCTTGTGATAAAGTGCTTTACCCTGGAAAGTGTCTGGAAGGGCCTTGTGAGCGGTTACAAATGCTACATCCTGTTCTTGATCTACAGCTACATCTGAAAACCCTGCGATCCAGCCATCTACATTAGCGTTAAAATCAAAATTAAAGGTTTTTTCTGCAGGATCTATGGGTTGAGGAGTATCATCTTCCTCCTCACAACCGAAAAAAATCCCGACAATTAAGATTAATACAAATGGGAAAAAAAAGTGTGTTTTCATCGTTTAATTGTTAAGTGATTTCAGGTCCTAGACGTACATCACATCCGAAACGATGCAAGCGCAGATAAATAAATCAGCATTTTGGTATTGGAGATTACTCAGGTATTTGCTTTTTTTGCAAACTAATTTGGATATTTGTCCCTAATTGTATGCACAAGTGTTTCATGTGCGTATAATTACTGAAGGGATAGAACACTAAACTCGATCAAAAATGGCAAAATCCAGAAAGAAAGAAGAGCTTGTAGAAGAAGAAATCCTGGAAGAAGAGGAATTTGAAGAGGAAGAGTATGATGATGAAGAGGAATATGAAGAATATGAGGATGACGACGATGATGATGAATATGAAGAGGTAGAATATGACTCAAAACTAGAAGAGTTTATTGATACCAGGCGGAATCTTCTCTTGGGCATTGCAGTGGTGATCTTACTAGCTGCAGCTGGTATTTATTATTGGAATAGTCAGCGAACTGCGAAAAGTGAGTCTGCAAGAGAAGTGATGTATAAAGCTGTTCAATTCTTTGAAACAGATTCTCTGAATAAAGCCTTAAATGGCGATGGATTGTATCCGGGCTTTCTGGAAATAGAAAGTACCTACAGTGGTACAAGAGAGGCGAACCTGGCTAAATACTATATAGGCGTTATACATGTCCGTCAGGGAAACTTGGATGAAGGTATCCAGTATCTCAAAGAATTTGATAAGTCTAACACGCTATTGGGAGTTTCGGCTTATACTGCGCTGGGATATGCACATGAAGATACAGGAGATCCCAATGCTGCTGCTGATTATTTCGAAAAGGCTGCTAATGCTGTAAAAGATAATGAATTTACTACGCCTACCATGTTGATGCAGGCTGCCAGGAACTATGAATTAGCAGGTAATACATCCAAAGCGAAATCTTTGTATGAGAGAATTAAAGAGGATTATCCCAACTCTACCGAAGGATTGACAATTGATAAATACATTGGACGCGTAACGGAATGAGTGCACACGATCTGTCGGCAATTACATACTCAGGAAAAGCTGATCATGGAACAGATCGCATCGCGATTGTGGTTAGTAAGTGGAATACTGAGATTACTCATAAAATGTATGAGGGAGCGAAATCTGTTTTAAGGGAAGCAGGGGTATATAAAGATAATATTCTCAAACTGGAAGTCCCCGGATCATATGAACTTCCAGCAGCTGCGGATATGGCATTAACAACAAAACCTGGGCTGGATGGGGTGATTTGTATTGGATGTGTCATCCAAGGTGAAACACGTCATTTTGAATTTATTTCTCAGGCAGTATCTCAGGGTATTATTAATGTAAGTCTGAAGCATCATAAACCTGTCATCTTCGGCGTTCTTACTCCTGACAACATGGAACAAGCGTTGGATCGTGCAGGAGGGAAATTTGGGAATAAGGGAGAGGAAGCAGCAGTAGCTATGTTAGAAATGGTTGATTTGGCGCGAAAATTGACACTTTGATATATACAACGACGCATTTCTTCTGATTATCCTAATCACTCATAATGAATCGCCTGATACCGTTCTTCTTTGTTCTTACCCTCTTCTTATGTTCCTGTATCAGTTACAAAGAATACATAGATCAGGAACAATGGAAGGCACTGAATACACTACAAGGTGAAAAACTACAAGCTCAATTACATAAAGAGATAAGAGACCACAAACGATACTCCTATGGTCAGTTGTGGGAGCTTTTCGATGAAACTGACATGGCCAAGAAGAATCGCATTTGGGATATCTATGCCTTTGACAAGAGGAAACGTCTTAAAAAACAACCTTATCTGTTCGAAGTGTCTGTAAATCAATGTGGTAACTATCGAAAAGAAGGGGATTGCTACAATCGGGAGCATTCTTTTCCCAAATCCTGGTGGGGTGGAAGCAGAGATACCATGCATTCAGATCTGTTTCACGTATACCCGACAGATGGCTACGTCAATAATATCCGCAGCAATTTTCCCTATGGAGAAACCACTCAACCCGATAAAGTTTCCCTCAATGGAAGTGAATTAGGCCCTTCCTCTTTTCCAGGATATGAAGGAAAAGTATTTGAGCCTATAGACGCGTATAAAGGAGATTTGGCCAGAACCTACTTCTATATGTTGACTCGATATCAACCACGTATCAAAGATTGGGAGAGCCCGATGTTGGCATCTGGAGATTTTGCCCCCTGGGCAAAGGAGATGTTATTGCAATGGCACCGCGATGACCCTGTGAGTAAAAAGGAAAAGGAGAGAAATAAAGCTATTTTTCAATTACAGGGCAATTACAATCCTTTTATCGTCAATCCTGACTGGGTAGAAAGTATTTGGGGAGATGGCGAAAAATAATTGGGGAAAAAAATTACTCCAACACCAGTATCCACCCATTGTCTATCGCTATCCTATACTTATTCGTCTACTTTTTTTCTGGAACCGTTTAACCACGCTACGCGTCTGGCATATACGGAGTGCAATTCGTCGGGAGATGAATAAAGGCCCCATAAAGGTCTGGGATGTGGGTATGGGAGAAGGGCAGTATCTCTGGTGGATGTCCAAAAATTGGAACAATAGACAGTACTGGGGACTAGATTACCATTTCCCACACATTGAATTCGCTCATCGGTTACGTAAGGTTTCAGTTACATATAATGTAGGATTAATGTATTCCAAGCTATCCTGGATCTCAGATATACAGTATGCAGATCTGATTATTTGTATTGGGGTTCTTCAATATATTGAGGATGACAGAGCAGCAATCCATAGACTCTTTCACCTGCTGGCACCTGATGGTAAAATGATCCTCTATGTACCTGTAAATGGAAGAAATATATTTCCCTGTTATAGTAAGTATATAGCTTCTCTTCCCAATTATGAGTTATTACAGAATAGAAAGCGGATATATAAACCGGAAGAAGTGATAGAAAAATTGAATGAGGTAGGCTTTGAATTAGTAGATATACAGTATACGTATGGAAAATGGGGAATCATGGCCTATGAGTGGTATAATACCTTGTTATATGGGGTGCTATATGGAGGGATACTTCAAAAAGTCCTGAGTATAGTGTTGCTGATGGTATCCATGCCTATCATCTGGTTGATGATGTGGTGGGATTATGGGAATACGCATCAAGATGGTAACGGTTTGTGCGTGGTAGTACAAAGACCTAATCCTCAATCTCAAATGCAACTGTAGCAACTCTCTGGCTGATAGATCCATCGGGGAGCGTTTCACTGAGGATCATGTGTTGGGCTATGGGTAACTCAAATACCTCTTTCATGTTTCTGATACTCCCTGCTGGAACTCCCTGTTGATGTAGACGTTCAAGTAGTTCTTGCTGTAGGAAGGTTGAAATGACTTCCTGTAATAATTGTACGAGTTCCTTACGATACCTGACCCGGGAAGTATTGGTAGCAAAATGTTCGTGAGATATGAGATGATGTAGTCCCAGACATGTACATAAGTTGATAAACTGAACATCTGTCCCTACCGCTAACACGATATACTTGTGGTCTTGGGTTGTAAACATATCTCCATATGGGGCAATATTGGGGTGCTGAGTACCCATCTTTTGTGGTATGTGTTTTGCCATCAACCAATTCGTAGCTTGATTAGCTAAAGAAGCTATACCAGATTTGAGTAAGGAAGTTTTTACTGTAGCCCCTTTCCCGGTTTTCATCCTTCTTATCAATGCTAATAAAATCCCTTCTTTCAACTGGTGGGCAGCCAGGAGATCGATCAAGGCAACCGGCATTTTGACAGGAGGCCCTTCTGGAGTACCTGTCATGTGTAAAAAACCTGTTTCAGCCTGCAACACTACATCAAATGCCAATCGATCTTCGGATTCATCAAATGCGTACAGTTGAGCGTAAATGAGGTGAGGGAAAGCTTGGCGCAAATTGCTAGCGTCCAAAGCAAACCGCTGTGCTGAACGAGGTTTGAAATTGCTGATAACGATATCTGACCTTTCGATCAGTTCCATGACTTGAAGATGATCAGTCGGATCATGTAAATCGAGGAACTGATAGGTCTTACCCCAATTGGTACTACAAAAATAGGCAGAAAATGGATCGGTTGTAGTCTCATCGGGCAATTTCCACTTTCGGGTAATATCCCCTCCCGTCTGTTTATTTTCTATTTTAATCACTTCTGCCCCACATTCAGCAAGAAACATCCCCACGGAAGGACCTGCCAGCACATTTGCGAGTTCGACTACACGAATATCCTTGAGAAGCTCTGATTCCAGCATATTAGATCAGGACTCAGGGGCGAGTTTGACTACTAATCCATCCATTGCTTCGGTCAGTTTAAGCTGACAACTCAAGCGGCTGGTGTCCTCATCCATATGAAAAGATTGCTCTAATGCTAATTCTTCAGCCTCAGATCTTTCTGGGAGATCGTGATTACTTTCGATAAACACATGACAAGTGGAGCATAAGGCCATTCCTCCACAGGTTGCTAAAATCGGTAATTCATACGCTTTGATCAGTTCCATCAAATTAAGCCCCATATCAATAGGGGCTTCCATTTCATGTACTTGTTCTGCACGATCTATCACTGTGATACGGATCGTCTGATCCGTATCGTGTTGTTGTTGATCTATTGCATCCAATGATGTCGTCCCGGTTTGCATGTTAAAATCCTTGTACTCCGTTTACTGTCGTATACTTCAGGGTCAATTTTTTATCCGGGTTAATTCTTTTGTAAGCCGATTGTACCATCAGCGTCGCTTCGTGAAACCCACATAAGATAAGTTTGAGTTTCCCTTGATAGGTATTGATATCTCCGATCGCATAAATACCTTCTACATTCGTGCTGTAATCCAGTGTGTCTACTTCGATGGCATTTTTATCTATATTCAGTCCCCATTCACCGATTGGACCCAATTTGGGTGAAAGACCAAATAAGGGAATAAAATGATCGGTAGGTTTCACACTTTCGCCTTCTTGCTTGTGTTTGATCGTAACTTCAGAAAGAGAGCCATTGCCATTTAATCCAATGACTTCTGCGTTAGTGATCAGTTGGATCTTACCCTCTTCAGCTAGTTGATGTACTTTCTCAGCAGAATCGGGAGCCCCTCTGAATTTTTCTCTTCTGTGTACAAGCGTTACTTCTTTAGCAACATTAGCCAGGTATATGGTCCAGTCCAATGCTGAGTCACCTCCACCAGCTACGACTACGCGTTGATCGCGATAGAATTCGGGATCTTTGATAATGTATTCCACACCTTTGTCTTCAAAATCAAAGATATTTGATATCGGAGGCTTACGAGGCTCGAAACAACCTAGTCCGCCTGCGATCGAGATCACTTTCGCTTTGTGCTGGGTTCCTCTATTCGTAGTTACAATAAAGTAATCATCCGCTGTTTTTTCTATTGTCTCAGCACGTTCCCCCAACGTAAATCCTGGTTTAAAAGGGGCAATCTGCTCCATAAGTTTATCTACAAGCTCTCCAGCTAATATTTCTGGATAGCCAGGGATATCATATATGGGTTTTTTGGGGTAAATCTCTGAACACTGCCCGCCGGCTTGTGGCAATGCATCGATCAAATGGCAACGCAATTGCACCAAGCCTGCTTCAAAAACAGTAAATAGGCCACATGGGCCTGCTCCAATGATTAAGATGTCTGTTTCAATCATATTTCTTGCTGGTTCCATTGTTAAACCCATGCAAATATGCTGAAAATTGGGTTTACCTGTTTGATAATTGTATGACATTAGTCATACGAAAAATGAATGATGTAGATATATATCTGTTAAAAGTTTACATCTGCAACCCCAGAGATGCGATAATGTTTGTCATCTTGGATTAGCAGGGATTCAAATTACCGAATAAAATTTCAGAAAAACACTCAATACCCTACAACTTTAACAATTAGGTAGAGATGTACCATGATTTTTACGAATAATATAACCAGAGGTTAAATGAAAAAGGCTGTCTTTGCAGACAGCCTTCGCAATACATCAGGGCAAACCCACCAAATTGTATAAATAATTTATTGTTAGTTAATTATGATATGAAATATTTATATATTGAATCAACTTAAGCTAATGATTATTAGCTGTTAATGATTGTAGTGCGTTTGCCCTTGCTATACATCAAGATTATGTTGAAATGCTTACTTATTCAAATCGGTAGGTTTCACTCTTGGTTTGCCCTAATTCGTTGAATACAACAAACGTTACTTCTTTCCCTGGCAGTTGAGATACATTAAATACTTGCTCAACTTTACCCACTGCATTCACTGTCTGAGTGTGGACAGAATTCAAATTTTCGTCCTTAAGAACTAACGTAACGGGTCTTCCGTCATAGTTTTTCATGATCAGACGAAGTTTGGATGGGTCTTCAGTAGAAACTACCTCTAACTCAGGAAGAGAAATTCCATCAAAATATATCAATTCTTCATCCTTTCCTAAAGGAGTCATAGCTACAAAAGTGTATTTACCTTCTGGTGCTGTCTCAAAGTTATATAGTTGAGAGAACTGATGCGTTTTAGGGTATTCCTTATGTAGAATGTTATTTCCCTGCTGGTCATACACATCTACAGTAATATCACCATGGATTCCCTGGTAATTTACTCTAAAGATCCCTTTCTGGTCGGTAGGTAGAACATCAAATAAGCTGGTTGACGCATGAGTAGTAGTTCCTTGTGCGATAACTGAGAGGTTCATTCCAAGAATCGATACCATCCCAATAACAATCATGCGAATCATAAAATATTTAGTTTAAGTGTTACAAACGTGGGCAAAAGAGGGAATTAATTATTAATTAATCAAGCGTTTGGTAAAAAATTTATGAATAATTTATTAAAATAGCGATATAATTAATATTTTATTAATAAACTGCCGTTTTGCCGTATGTATAACAAGTTTTACAAGTTTATGTTTTTGAAGATCACATAAAGTGAATAAGTAATTGGTGATATATATGTACATATGCTTATTTGTCATATTGTTCAATCCCTCCAGGATTGATGCTGTGTGGATTTCCACGGTTATTCCTGGTTTAACTCCTTCGGAGTTTCAGAAACCCTGAAAGGGTTAAAACCAGGAATAGGACCGGATAATGAACCATCCGTTCTATCCTGTCGAGTACACCCAAATTTCTATCTGAAAGTATTAACTAATATTGTCGCACTACT
>CAZZEC010000071.1:26929-28725 GCA_964652565.1 uncultured Bacteroidia bacterium | reverse complement strand
TATAGGCTGATTGTGGATAATGGAATATGTTCTACTGAGGATTCAGTAAAGATAGACGTATTTTTAGCTCAGACCGTAGAAGTATCCAGCGATACTAATCTGGTTTGTGCGGGTACTGAAGTACAACTGTTCGCTGTAGGTGGGAATGGCGATCCTTCTTACACATGGTTACCATCGGCTTCTTTGGATGATCCGACGAGTGCAAATCCCATCGCAACACCTGATAGCAATATTGTCTACCGCGTTCTGATTGAAGAGCAAGGATGTACCGCCATAGATAGTATAGAAATAAATGTCCTACCCTTTCCCTCAATTGCTATTGAAGGATCGGATAATAGAGTTTGTATAAATGATACGATTAGCTTCATGGCGCTGAATGAGGGGCTTACGGATCTTCTCTGGGATTTTGGAGATGGTACGAGTACTTCTGCAGAACAGCCTGAATATGCTTTTAGTGAAGCAGGAATATTTGAAGTTGCACTTCGAGGAACCAGTGAGGATGGTTGTATAGGAACTGCAGGTGTGTATCCTGTAGAAGTGATACCTGGGCCTGATGCCGCGTTTGTTTCTGATCCTACGGATGGAGCTGATCTGGTAGCACCGGATGTAACTGTTACATTCACAGACCAATCTACAGATGCTATTGCTTATCTCTGGGATTTTGGTGATGGGAATACGGATTCCACCATGAACCCGATGCATACCTATGAAGCTGATGGTGAATATGGTGTTATCCTTACGGTTACAGATGTAGAAGGATGTATAGATACAGCTATCGCATCATATACCGTGAGTTTACAAAGGGTATTTATCCCCAATGTATTTACTCCCAATGATGATGGGGTATTGGATAGATACACCGTTGTATATCGTGGTGAAGAAACATTTAATATGAAGATATTTGACCGGTGGGGTAAATTGATGTACGAGACTACCGATCCTGAAACGGGGTGGCCCGGTGTTACTACTGACGGAAATAGGGCTGAAGACGGCATTTACTACTACATAGTAAAGGTAGGAGAAGAATACTTCAAAGGACATATAACCTTATTAAGGTAAATATTTTTCAATGATTTGATACACCCTGTAGAGTCTAACACTCTATAGGGTTTTTTTTTTAGCATAATTAGCACGTGAAATCCCCTAAGTATGAAATTACGCTGTATAGTTATTTTCTGTACACTACCTATATTCTTACAAGCTCAGGTAATCAATACAGAACGGTTGCGGATTAATTCTCAGGATACCGGATGGGTAGGAAGTATTAATGTCTCCTTTAGCCAGAGTAAGAGTACTATTAAAATACATTCACTCAATCTTAGAACGAGTTGGGAGTATGTGAAAGGATCGTCCCGATTACTAAGCGTAGGAAATTTGTCATTGTCCAAGAAAGATGATACCGTAAATCTGGCTAACGATGGATATCTACATATCAGATACGGCTATATTGTCAATTCATTAGCAGACATGGAGGTATTTGGTCAAGTTCAGTTTCACGAATTCAAAAAAATAGGGCTTAGGTCTTTGTCGGGATTCGGACCCAGGTTTAGAATCATTGAAAATGATAGTCTGAAATGCTTTCTTGGTACATTGTATATGTACGAGTACGAAAAGCTATTTGGAGAAGAGACGTTTAATAGAGATCATAGATTAAGTGCTTATATCTCTTTGGCTTATCGTTTTACAGATTTCTTTTTCATCGATTTTATTACTTACTATCAGCCCACATTTGGTGTCCCAGCGGATTTTCGTATCTCGTCAGAAACGATTATTAATTTTGATCTGACCCAAAAACT
>CAZZEC010000071.1:0-26829 GCA_964652565.1 uncultured Bacteroidia bacterium | reverse complement strand
CGGATTTTCGTATCTCGTCAGAAACGATTATTAATTTTGATCTGACCCAAAAACTCTCTTTTGACATTATTTTAAACTATGGCTACGATAGCCAACCTCCCATTGGAATTCCCCGAATCAATTATAGCTGGAATAATACCCTGGCATATACTTTCTAGGTCAGTATATATAATTATATCGATTTACCTAGATATTGCTTATAAGAAACTACCTTATCACATGCTAAACTTAACTAATACGTATATATAACCGTATAAAAATCAGGGAGTCTTTACTTTCGGAATAGGAGAATGAAAAACTTATGCTATTATCTGATAATAATCATTATATGGGATTGTTAAAATTATGGGATAATAGGTAAATTAGAAGACCACAATCAAGTATATTATGCAGAAAGTATTACGTATTTTGAAAATATCAGGCCTAGTTATCGTTTTATTGGCGATTTTGGGTGGGTCTGTTGCTGTATTTGCAAATTATAGTGATGGCTATAGAGTAGGGAGAGTCATTAAACTTAGTCGAAAGGGATATGTATTTAAAACCTGGGAAGGACAGCTCAACCTGGAGGCACTTTCTCAAAACCAGGGCATTTGGGAATTTTCTGTGCATAGAGGAGATGAAGGTATTAGAGATGATATTAATAAAGCTGTAGAACAGGGATATAGAGTAAAGTTGTACTATAAAGAAAAATTGATGCAATTTGATTGGAGGGGAAAAACTAAATATTTCATCTACGATGTTGAAAAAGTAGACAGCGAGGAATAAGCAATATATTCTCTACTCGTAAGAAAAAATACATGTGTTTATTTCTTGAGTAGAAATATTTATAATATAGGTATAAAAAAGGAAGATTACTTTGGGTAATCTTCCTTTTTGTCATCTAACAAATATTGTTTATTGATTTCTATTGGCATTGACTTCAGAAGCCTTCTTTTCAAGTTCGGCAATTTCCTCCTCTGGGTACTCCAGATAGTATGCAATACTTACCAATTGGTTGATCCATTCAGGCTCATCAGGCTCAAGCTCATGTAGCTTTTTCATGTAAGGCTCTGCATTCCTCATGACTTCAACGATAGCTTCTTGAGCTTTATTGATATCTTCTTCTTTTGTCATCTCGGAGCGCTTTTGGCTCAACTGTACCGCCTGATTGATATAATTAGCTCCTAATTGGATATTAGCATTGAGGTTATCAGGATCTTTTTCAAGGATTTGCTTGAACATATCCATGGCTTTATCCTGCTCACCGCTCTTATAAAGCATGTCTGCATATGCTAACTTTAGGTTGAGATTGTCAGGATCGTTTTCGATGGCAGTCTTGAACTTATCCAATGCTTGCTCTGCCAATTCAGGATTTTGCTGATAAATACTCAGCTCTGTGTTTTTGAGATCCTGGTTTGAAGGGAACATTTCCTGTCCTTCTTTTAAAGATGCAAGCGCTGCTTCTACATCACCCTTTCCATTATGGATAGTCGCTACCATTAAATAGGCTTGTACGATCTGATCTACAGGCTCATCTGGTGATGCTGCTTTATAAAGATCGATGGTGTTTTGTAGTGTTTTCAATGCCTCAGTACTATCCTGCAGCATCCAGTTAGAAAATCCTAACATCAATGCTGAGTTGTAATCTTCATTGTTGAGTTCTACGGCTTTGGTAAATAAAGACCTAGAAGCCTCATAATCATCATTACCGTATGCAGTTGCTCCTTCATTGAAAATGGAAGGCCAAAGATTTTGCTCCAACAAAACAATAGTCTTTTCAAATTTACCATCTGTATCCGTCTCTTTGGCTAAGACATAGTTTTCATATGCCTTATCTACTGGGTTATCATAATTCCCCGCTAACGTAGTATCTTGCGCAGCCGCCAGATAGGCAGATGCCAAATAATAGTGAGCCTTAGGAATATTCTTGTCTTTTAAATCCTCTTTCTGAGATAATGCTTCTTCGAGTTTTTCAATCGCATCTTCGATTCTTCCTCCATCATATGCAATAGCACCTGAGGTGACCTTACCGTTTTGTGCAAAAGATTGGAAACCAAATAATGCGATAACACTTAATAAAATGATATGCTTCTTCATGATTTTGCTTTTACTATTCACTTGGGTTTGAAAATTTTACTTTAAATATATAAAAAGTTGTAACCAGATACCGGAAAATGGGACGCGTGAATATACAATTTGTACTCACATCCACTATTCAGACGTTTCTGAAGGCATATTGTCACTTTCATCTTCCATATCTTCGTCTTCTATATCTTCATTTTCCATCACCTTGGCCACAGAAGCAATCGAGTCATTGTCTTTAATTCTTATAAGTTTTACTCCCTGGGTATTTCTACCTTGTGTACTGACATCTAATACATTTATCCTGATCGTTACGCCAAAGCGAGTAATAATCATAAGATCTTCCTCTCCTTCCACCTGTTTGATGGAGATCAGGCTCCCAGTTCTTTGAGACAGGTTGAGGGTTTTTACTCCTTTTCCTCCCCGATTGGTAATTCTGTATTCTGATACAGGAGTCTGTTTGCCATATCCTTTTTCTGATACTACCAGCAAATGATCATTCTCGTGATTGACCACGACCATTCCCACAACTTCATCCTCTGGCCCTGAAAGTGAAATACCTCTTACGCCAGCAGCAGTGCGACCCATATTGCGGACCTTATCTTCTTCAAAACGGATCGCATATCCTGATTTTACTGCAAGCATGATTTCACTTCTTCCATCTGTGAGTTTAGCATCGATTAATTCATCTCCTTCATTGATACTGATAGCATTTATCCCGCTTACTCTGGGCCTGCTGTAAGCTTTCAGTGATGTTTTCTTGACCAGACCCAGACGAGTCGCCATGATGATAGAATGATTGTTGATAAATTCTTCCTCTTCCAGAGATTCAACAGTGATAAAAGTTTGAATTCTATCATCCCTGTCGATCTGGATAAGATTTTGTATAGCACGTCCTTTATGTGTACGTTCACCAATAGGGATTTGATAAACTTTTAACCAATAACATCTGCCTTTTTCCGTAAAAAATAACAGATAATTATGTGTTCTAGAAGCAAATATATGTTCGATAAAGTCTTCCTCTTTTGTACCGGTCCCCCGAAAACCGGTCCCTCCTCTTCCCTGAACGCGGTATTCACTCGCAGGAGTGCGCTTGATATATCCCTGGTGTGAGATGGTGATGATCATATCTTCATTCGCGATCAGATCTTCAATACTGATCTCTCCCTCAGCATGCATAATCTCAGTCCTCCGCTCATCACCATATTTTTTCTTGATCTCTAATAATTCTTCTTGAATAATTTGCATTCTCAATTCTTCATCAGCTAGTACACGCTCCAGGTATTCAATCTTCTCCATAATCTCTTGATACTGCTGCTGAATTTTCTCTCTCTCTAGTCCTGTCAAACGCTGTAAACGCATGTCCAGAATGGCTTTTGCCTGTATTTCGCTTAGCTCAAACCGCTCTATTAAACTGCGTTGGGCTTCATCAGGAGTCTGCGAAGCTCTAATTAAAGCAATAACTTCATCTAAGTGATCAAGGGCGATGAGGAGTCCTTCAAGTATGTGTGCACGTTTGCGTGCTTCCTCTAACTCATATTTTGCTCTTCTTACAACTACCTCGTGACGGTGATCGACATAATGCCGTATCATATCCTTCAGATTCAGCGTTTGAGGACGACCTTTTACGAGGGCAATATTATTAATACTGAATGATGTCTGTAGAGGGGTCAATTGAAACAATTGATTCAGAATCACTTGGGCATTGGCATCTCTTTTGATATCAATCACCAGTCTTGTACCCTGTCGATCAGATTCATTCCTTATGTCGGAAATGCCATCAATTCTCTTATCTGCCAGGAGGTAACCGATCTTTTCTTCAACATTAGAGACACTCACCTGATAGGGGACTTCCGTAACGATAATCTGTTCCCGATCGTTTTTATCAGTCTCTATTTCAGCTTTAGCGCGCATGACAATCCTTCCCTTTCCCTGCATGTAAGCACTATGTACTCCCTGTACACCATAAATAATACCTCCTGTAGGGAAATCCGGTGCTTTGATAAATTGCATCAGGCCAGGGATATCTATTGCTGGATCGTCAATATATACAACTATGGCATCTATCACCTCATTGAGATTATGAGGAGGCATATTGGTAGCCATCCCTACAGCAATACCACTCGCACCATTAATCAGTAGATTGGGAACATTAGCCGGTAAAACGGTGGGCTCTGTCAGCGAATCATCAAAGTTTGCCTGGAAATCAACTGTATCCTTATCCAGGTCGCTGAGCATTTCCTCTGCCAAACGCAATAAACGAGCCTCCGTATATCGCATCGCAGCGGGATTATCTCCATCTGGAGAACCAAAATTACCCTGTTTATCTACTAATGGGTAGCGTAATGACCAAGGTTGTGCCATACGTACCATGGCGTCATATACAGCAGAGTCTCCATGGGGATGGAATTTTCCCAATACTTCCCCAACGATTCTAGCTGATTTCTTGTAAGGACGATTACTTGCCAACCCCAATTCACTCATCCCATATAATACCCTTCGATGAACGGGCTTGAGACCATCCCTGACATCAGGGAGTGCACGTGAAACAATCACCGACATCGAATAATCGATGTAGGCATTTTTCATTTCATCTTCAATAATACGAGGAATAATCTTTTCGCCTTCAGCCATGAATACTAAGCCTAAAAAATAAGTGTAACAACGTATTAAATGGCAAATTAACGATTTTCTCGCTCTATTGAAAGGAGATATAGCTAAATGTAAACTTCAACATAGAGAATATAGGTCCATTGTTCCAAATGGAGAAATGAGCTATATAAAAGTGTGAAAGGGAATAAAATCAAGCAATGGATGAGTAAAATAGTATTCTCAAAGTATCGATGTATCTATCAGCCTTCGTACATTTCCTGTACCATTTCATACACTAATAGGACTTTCGATAGAATGAGGTCTTTTCCATTCTCTGCAGCTTCTATCCAGTGAAGAATATAATCTTGTACAACCTCTTCTGAATTATGCATACAATAGTAATTCCAACTCGTCATAAGCGATGCACTGTGTAAAAGTACAGCAGACTGTCTGGATTTTGAAGAGGTCAATACATCCATTGCATAAGCTCTACTCTCAAAATATAATCTAAAGCCAGATGGTAAAGGAAGGAGAAACAATAAGAAAAATAGGGCCCACAGTCCTATAAGAGGCACGAGCAGCACACCTGCAGCAAGGATTTGGGGAAATAAATAACCGGAAATAAACACGGGAAGAGACCATTTTTCGGAATCCAGAATATGAACAACTTCATGCGCAATAATTCTCATTAATGCATCTTCATCCGTGGTTTGCATCTTGACAGAAGGGATATAGATCGTACGACCGACTACAGTCGTATAATGAGTCATGAAGTCAGGACAAAACCAAATGACGAAAATGTTGAGGAACTGCATCAGTCTGCTTTCCTCTTTGTATTTCAATTGAAAGGGGGTGAGCTTTTGATATTCCTGGATAAGTGCGTCGATCTGGCTCATGCTAATATTACGTTGTCTAAATCGATCTTGTTACTTGATGTACATGAGTATTTACACACGTAATATACGTTTAATATGAGAGCAAACATAGTCAATGATACTTTCATTTAATTCGGGATACATAGGGATAGATAGGATCTTATCTTTTGCTGTATATGCATGCTGGAACCTGGATATATCTGCATGCTCTGATGCATATACATCCGTAAATGGTAGTGGGTTGGGATAGTGTATGGAAGTCTGAATGCCTTGTTTGCTTAATGTTTCCTTAAGATGATCTCTTTGATCGACTTGGATCACGTAAAGATGATACACGTGGGAAGCAAGTTCTGGTTCGGTAGGATGTATTACAGAGGGAAAATCCTTAAGATACTGTGTGTAAGTACTTGCATGTTGTTGTCTTAATTGAGTCCATTGATCGAGATGAGGAAGTTTAGCACTAAGTATAGCAGCCTGGATCCCATCCAGACGACTGTTTCTGCCAATCATGGTATGCGTATGTTTGACAGGTTGGCCATGGTTGGCTATGGCTCTGACTGTCTTGGCTAAATCAGGGTCATTAGTTACCATACATCCAGCATCTCCATACGCACCAAGATTCTTACCTGGATAAAAACTGAATGTAGCACCATGTCCAAACGTACCTACCTTTTTGCCGTTCCAGGTAGCACCATGAGCCTGTGCACAGTCTTCTATGACGAACAGTTCATGAGCGTTGGCGATAGACATGACTGTTGTCATATTCACCGCTAATCCATACAAATGCACAGGTATAACTGCTTTAGTTTTTGGGGTGATACTTGAAGCCAGTTGATTCAGATCGAGGGTATAATATTGTGGATGCATATCCACAAATACAGGACTGGCTCCCAAAGATGAAACTGCTTCCGCCGTAGAGATCCAGGTACATGCAGGTACAATGACTTCATCTCCTGGTCCGATCCCACATGCTGTTAGCATGATTTCGATGGCATCCGTTCCATTAGCACATCCAATACAATGTGAAACCCCTAGCCATTCTGCAAATTCTTCTTCGAATTTCCTGGCATACTTACCCGAAATAAAGGCAGTCTGTGCGATAACTTCTGCAATAGCAGCATCTATTTCGGATTGAATGTGTCTATATTGAGCATGAAGGTCTACAAATGGAACTTGCTGTATATCCTGTTGGGTCATCTATGTACAATATTTGTATAATATGGAAGTATTATTGTTACGCTTTTAATAATTGGAGGTAATTGATATTTTACGTCCTCGTTTTGCAAATTAACTGAATTAACGAATTCGCTCGTCATTTAATTCATGAAAAAGGTATTAATCATTGCATATTATTGGCCTCCTGCAGGAGGAGGAGGAGTACAGCGTTGGCTGAAGTTTGTCAAATATCTTCCTGAATATGGCTGGGAACCAGTTGTATATGCACCTGATCCGAAAGAAGCGGACTACCCGCTGAAGGATGAATCATTGATACAGGAAGTCTCTGATCAGGTGGAAGTCATACGGCGTCCTATTTGGGAACCTCGCAAGGTATATCAGAGATTTGTCTCTTCTTCAGATCCCTCTCCCAAGAAGGGTAAGGTAGATGAAATCTTTTACATGAATCCCAAAGACAGAAGTATTAAGCAGGATATATCCTTGTGGATTAGAGGGAATATATTTATCCCTGATGCCCGTGTATTTTGGGTATCCCCTTCGGTGACTTTTTTAAAGAAGTACCTGAAAACAAACCCTGTAGATGCCATAGTTACCACAGGGCCTCCACATAGCATGCATTTGATCGGGATGAGGTTGAAACGACTGACGGGAATAACCTGGATTGCTGATTTTAGAGATCCCTGGACAGATATTGAGTTCTACGATAAGATGATGTTGTCCAAGTGGGCGGATAAACAGCACAGAAAGTTGGAAAAACAAGTTCATCAACAGGCTGATGCCGTGATTAAGGTGTCACCGTATTGGATCAACAGAGACCAGGACCTGGAACCTCAAAAAATGGTAGTAATCACCAATGGGTATGATGAGGAAGACTTTGCACATGAGCCTCCTGCGCTGGATGAAAAATTTCTCATCAGTCATGTGGGGACCCTCGCCAATGATAGAAATCCCCGTATTTTATGGGAAGCAATAAAAGATTTGGAAAAAGAGGTACCTGGATTTGGATCAGATCTGCAAATACAGGTAATGGGAAAGACCGATGCGAGTGTACTAGAATCAGCTCAATCGATGGGTGTGGATAAATACCTGGTAAATACGGGCTATGTAGCTCACAGCGAAGCGATTCGCATTATGCAGGCTTCACACATTCTGTTGTTGCTGATCAATGATGTGGCATTCAATGCGCCGGGAAGAATGACGGGAAAGATTTTTGAATATCTGGCCGCGCGGAGACCTATTCTCTTGATAGGTCCAGTGGATGGAGATGCAGCTCAGGTCATAGCTGATACACAATCGGGAGCTTCTGTAGGGTTTGGGGACTTAGAAGGCTTGAAAAAAATCCTAACGGATTATTATGCTTTATATAAGTCAGGCTCACTCAACTTACAATCCAAGGGATATGAACAGTACGCTCGAAGGAATACAACGCGTAAGCTGGCTGAGTTGTTGGAGGAGGTGAGGAGTGGTGCCGGATCATAGCAAATACTTCAACTTGGTTGGAAAATAGACTTTTTAAAGCTTAAGGTCAATCATTTTTTACTCATTCCAACCTCCTAATCAACTTAGCAGGATTGCCTGCATAAATCCCTGGCTCCGTAATATCTTTGGTAACCACAGCACCAGCGCCAATGACTACGTGATCGCAAATGGTAATGGGAAGAATCGTAGCATTGGAGCCTATAGAGACATGATTGCCAATATAGGTTGACTGCCATAGATCTTTGTTCCCTTGAGCGGGGCCTCCCGTCTGAAAGAGATCGTTGATAAACATCACGCCATGGCCGATAAAGCAATTATCTCCAATAGAGACCAGCTCGCAGATAAAGGAATGGGACTGCACTTTACACGATTTGCCAATGATGACATCCTTTTGGATCTCTACAAAGGGACCGATAAAGGTATCATCGCCAATCGTACAGCCGTACATGTTGACAGGCTCTATTACTGTTACATTGCTCCCGAAGTTAACGTCTCGGATTCCGATGTTTCTCGATTGATAGTCCATGTATTCCTGCGCGTGTGTATATTTTGTCTATGATTTCTACCGTTTTTAATCCTTCAAAGCTACTCGTACTGATCGCCGCTTTTTCATCTAAGACATCTATCAGGTTGCGATATACCTGATCGTGATTGGACATGGACCCTTGGTAGTGTCCATAGTCATTAGCTTTGCGACCTGTGGGAAGATCTTTGATCTCATAATCTTCAATACGCTGATATTCGAGTTCATTGAGATACTGGCCGCCAACTTTTACCGTCCCTTTTTCTCCAAAAATAGTCAAAGAGCCTTCCATATTTTTTCCATAACTATTTACCGTGTAGTTGATGGTACCAATAGCTCCATTATAAAAATTTAAGATGACCACACCTGTGTCTTCAAATTCAATCATCTTATGATGGTGATAGTTCTGTGTATAAGCTTCTACCAGGCGTATATCTCCCACTAACCAGTACAATAGATCAATAAAATGGCTAAACTGCGTAAATAAGGTACCGCCGTCAAGGTCTAGGCTTCCCTTCCAGGAGTTTTTGTAATAGTCCTCATTCCGATTCCAGAAGCAGCTAAGTTGTACACTATAAATCCTGCCTAATCTTCCCTCATCAATGATGTTTTTCAAGGCTTCAATGGGAGGATTGAATCGATTTTGCTTGACTACAAACAGCCTTCGGTTCATCCGCTCTGCGGTTTTGATCATTTCCCCGCAATCCTGTACATCAATAGCCATGGGCTTCTCGCACAATACGTGATATCCAGCTTGCAATGCCTGTATCGTGTGTTGCGCGTGCAGTCCATTAGGAGTGCAAATTGACACTACATCTATCGGAAGGTCGCTATGGAGCAAATCTTCGATGGAATCAAAAGATTGACAGGAATAATTGTTGGCTAAGAGATCCGCTTTCTCTTTAATCGTATCACATACTGCAACAAGCTTTCCCACGTGGGAAATATGTTGAGCGTGTCGTTGAGCAATTCTGCCACATCCCACAATCGCAAATTGATAGGTCTTCATAAGAACTACTTCTATCGGTGAGGTAATTTTGGCGTGAAACTAACCTAAAGGCATGTATTTTCCTAGTAGAGAATGTACGATTGGTAAAAGATAATTAATCGGATTGAAGATAAAATCAAATTTTTATTAAGGAATAGGGTACAGAACGAATACCAATGTCTTTTGAAGGTACTACTTATAAATAACTAAAGAAGTAATACCAAACTACAACACTATGAATAAAATTGAATTCGTATTAGTGGTCATGCTTTCAGTATGGTTTTTTACTGGATGTGAAGAAGAAGATTCTATCGATCCACTGGGAAATTGGGTCGAGTTGTCAGACTTTGAGGGAGTACCAAGGGTTGATGCAGTATCATTCCAGATTGGTGATAAGGGATATGTTGTTGGCGGTTATGATGGATTTGACCGACTCAATGACGTTTGGGAATATAATTACCAACAAGATTTTTGGACTCAAAAAGCTGAGCTGCCCGGAGTTGCACGGAGTGCAGCAGTGGGTTTCTCTATCGATGGAACAGGTTACGTAGGTACAGGATATGATGGAGCAGAAGAACTCAGGGATTTTTGGTCCTATGATCCTGATTCTAATAGTTGGGAGAGAAAATCAGATTTTGGTGGTTCAGCCAGGTATGGAGCAGTAGGCTTTAGTTTACTTGGAAAAGGATATATAGCTACAGGGTTTGATGGAAATAATTTGAAAGACATGTGGGAGTACGATCCAGACTCAGATACATGGATACAGCAAGTCAGTGTAGGTGGGTCCAAGCGAGTAGATGGATTTTGTTTTGTCATGAATGATAAAGCGTATGTAGGTGGAGGGAGAAATAATGGAGTGTATGAAGATGATTTTTGGGAATTTGATCCTGAGCAAGTCACATGGACACAGAGGGCAGACTTAATCAACGATGATGACGATGGAATCGATGATTACAATATCGTAAGAAGTAATGCCATTGGATTCTCCATCGGATCTAAAGGTTATCTCGGATTAGGGTTTACAGGAGGTAATTTGTTAGATGTTTGGGAATATGATCCAATAGGAGATTTTTGGATTGAGAAAACAGACTTTGAAGGAATAGCCAGATATGGGAGCGTATCCTTTGTATTTGAGGATGCAGCGTATATTCTCACTGGTTCAAACGGTGGTACCTCTACATTTGATGATATTTGGTTATTTGAGCCTAATGTAGAGAACGATGAAGATGATTGACATTATGCAAAAATGGGGGTTAAGTGTTGTTTTCATCATATTGCTCATCATAAGTTTTGTATACAATACTACTTCACAACCTGCTGAATTTTCTACTAAAGGTACAAAAATCATCACTTTTCCGGTTGAAGAAGGTTGGGGATATGAAATACAAGTATCTGGGAAGACTTTGATTGTACAAGAATTTATGCCCGCAATGGAAGGAAGAACCCCTTTTTACTCTGAGGATTCTGCAAAAGTAATTGGAAACTGGGTGTGTAAACAATTGGAATCACATCATTCTCCCACGGTCTCTAGATATATATTGGATTCGTTACTTACCACAAACTTTCCTAAATAAGTCATAATGAAATACTTGATTAAATGGATAGGGATCAGTATATGTGCTGTCCTATACGCAGCATGTGAAACCCCAGGGGAGTTGTCTGAATTGGGATCGGGCTTTGTGGAAGAAAACTCCAGAGTGGTATTTATTGATACGTTTTCTTTACAATCATCTACTATTTTACTTGATTCCTTGAGTACTTCAGGAACAGGACAAATACTGGTTGGAGCTTACGAAGATGACGTATTTGGGAAGATTACCTGTAGTAGCTATTTCCAGATAAGGTATGGATCATTACTATCTCAGAACCTTGAATACATAGTAGATTCCGTTGAGTTCATTCTCACATATACTGGTTATTATGAAGGAGATACCAATCTTATTCAATCCCTTAAGATCCATCGTTTGATAGAAGAAATTGAAGCAGATGATCAGGGGCTTCTGTATAATATTGACCGTTTTGACAGTGATCCTATAGCCTGGGGAAGTACATCATTTCGGCCTAGTCCTCAAGATGGCAATACACTATCCATACGATTACCCGATGAATTGGGGCTTGAATGGATGGAAATTCTTACTCAGCAAAATGCAGAACTTATAACTCTTAATGATTTTATAGACCTGTATAAAGGAGTTGTATTATCGCCAGGAGAAATTGACCAAACTGCTGTTTTAGGATTTCATGCTTCGGAGCTTGACAATGACAATATAGACGAAGTCTCAGTTCCCTCTTCTGTGCTGCCTATTATAAGGATTCATTATCAAGAAATTGGAGAAGTACCGGAAGTAAAAACATACGATTTAACACTACATAATCAACAACTCCAATTTAACTCCATTCAAACAGATAGAAGTATGACCCTTTTGGCAGATCTGGATGAGCCTGAATACTCACTTTCCTCTGCCAATGCTGACGATATGATTTTCTTACAATCGAGTGTAGGTATTCTTCCGAAGATAGAATTTCCCGATGTAGAGTCTTTATACTTTTTGGGGGAAGGTGCTATACTACAAGCAGAGTTAGTTATCGAGCCGGTCAAGGGTACTTATAGCCGGAATAATCTCTTAGCCGAGAATTTAATTCTGTACCAAACCGATAGAAATAATAGAATAGGTGATGTACTATTAAATCCCAATACTGGAGGCATTATCTATGGCATATTAGAAAGTGATTATGTGTATCAGGAAACAACAACTTATAGGTTTCCTATAACAGATTACATGAATGAGATATTGTCAACAGATGAATTTACTGAAAATGCTGTTTTGATAGGCTTTCCGGATATCAGATTCCAATCATCCATAGAAGCACAAGTATTTGGAGGTCCATTGCATCGTTCGCATAACGTCCGTTTAGAATTGTATTATGTAATTAATAGTGAAGATGAATAGTACCCATACTAAGGTTTGGTTTCTTATGGTCAGTATTATTTTGATCTATGGAAATAAACTGATTTCACAGAATAGTACAAGTTCTCCTTATTCCAGTTTAGGTATTGGTGAACTTCAACCTCAAGGTATAGGCGTTGAAAGAAGTATGGGAGGATTAGGTATTGCGCTCAGGCCTACTACATATTTTAATCATGTTAATCCCGCTTCGAATAGTGCATTAATAGGTAGCGTAGTAAAAGTTGAGACGGGTGTATTTTACAAATACTCTTTAAGCCAAGAAGATCAGCTTAGCAGTACTACAAACGATGTGAATTTGAATTATTTTACCCTGACTTTTCCAACCCAACATAAATATACATTTAGCCTAGGACTAAAACCCTATAGCAGTGTGGGATATAGAGTCGTTTTAGAATCCACTATTGAGGGTACTGAAAACCAATATTTATCTGTTACTTCTGGAGAGGGTGGTATCAATCAGATCTTTCTAGGAAATGCGTTGAAAGTAAATGAACGGTTGTCTTTGGGAATAAATTTGTCCCTATTATGGGGGAATGTAATTCGAAAGGAAGAACTATACCTTAGTAGCATAACAAGTGATCAAATTATTAGTGAAAATGAACGTTCACTTTGGGGGGGAAAGGTCGATTATGGATTTCAGTATACGACTCCAATGAATGAGCGATGGAGCATGAGAATTGGAGGGGTCATTGAACAACCTATTGGGTTTTCAGGAACCTCCTCTGACCGTGTATTCAGTGTACAAGATGATCAGGTAATTTCAGAATCTGATCCCGAGCATATGGATATTTCGTTTCCATATGGAGCAGGGTTGGGAGTATCTTTTGAAAAAGAAGAATCATGGGTAATGGGCTTGGATATGTATTATCAAAGATGGAAAGAGGGGCAACTTTGGGAAAATAATGAGGAGCTAAAAAACAGCTTGCGTATTTCTGGAGGTATAGAGTATACACCCAAGAAAAAGCGAATAGATTCTAAGCCACGGATTTCCTACCGAATGGGTGCATTCTTAACTGATACTTACATTAAGGTAGAAGATACACCCATCTGGGAGTATGGTATAAGTATGGGAATAGGTGTTCCTTTCCAATTTACTGGAAGTATGAATATTGGGTATGAATATTCAAGAAAAGGGACGACAAATGAGTCTATTATATCCGAGAATAATCATTTAGTTACACTATCATTTACACTTCCGGATATCTGGTTCATTAAAAAAGTCGTGGATTAAAAAGTAAAAAGACTTTATGAACGTTTATTGAAAATACGACTTAAATCTATTTGGTAGTGCGACTAAATCATATATATTTCCCAAATACTTAGGAAATCTGTTGGATTCTCTCAATGAGAGAAGAGGTAGATTTCCCCTCAACGAGTTGGAGTGAAAGAACTTTTCCCCCTCTTTCTGATACGATGTTATATCCTACAATTTCTTCGGGTTGATAATCACCTCCCTTTACCAGTATATCTGGTTCTATGGCTTGAATTAATTGATATGGTGTATCCTCTTCAAATAAGATTACTGCATCGACAAACTCAAATGCAGCCAGCACCTCTGCACGGTCAAGTTCTGACAAGATCGGACGAGACGGGCCTTTGAGTTTTTTTACAGATTCATCTGTGTTAAGCCCCACGATTAACCTATCACCATGTTGACTGGCTTCTTCCAAATATCTTACATGGCCTACATGAATGAGGTCAAAGCAGCCATTGGTAAACACGATTTGATGTTCTAACACTCTCCATCCTTTAAGTTTGGCTAGGAGCCTCGAAATATCGAGTATTTTGTCTTTAGTATGGAACATGTCAGCGTAGTGTTCAGGATTATTAAAACGCTATATCCAATTTTTTAGAACGTTTTGCAAAGTTAAGTGCAACTAACTTTAAACGTTCGTAAATCAATAGCCTTCCAGTACTTTTGCCCCTTCAGGAACAAAGAAGTAAGCTCTTGTTTGATCGGGTTGAAAAGACACTTCGGTGAGTTCGATATTTGTGATGTGTTCTCCAGGACCTCCATCTTCTGACCAGTACGTCTTGTAGTTTCGGGGTAGCGTGATTCCCTCAACGGTTTGTTCTCCCTCACAATCCATAAATTTTTCAGGTAAGTGGCCTCCATCCGGAAAATATCCTTTATAGGAAACAATATATCTGATGACTCCTAGTCGAAAACTATTTTGATCGAAATATAGGATATAATAATCATCAGGGGCATCTCCTGTTCCTTCATCGAAGGTAACTTTCACAACGTGATATCCTGTCTCTTTATATGTAATATCAGGTAATAATTCATAATTAATACCTTCATCGCTAAGTACAAATGGAATACCTACGAAATAATAAGGAGTTAAAGACCAAAATCGGGTATTATAAGGAATATCTGCATCTGCTGGATTGATCCAGGCTTCAGTACCAGTCCATCCATATTCGATATTAGGTTGATCAATTAAACGGTGTCTCGCTACTGCGCGCCAGGTATCTACAACCTGAAACGTATTTCTGGGAGTTCCATCATCCAGTGGTTGATAGTTGAAGTGAAAGGCCATGGCACCATTTTCGTACCACGTTTCTAGTCCACCATGAGCTTCTATAGCCCTCCACACGATGCTTCCGGCTTCTGTGGATTTCAGCCTCGCTTCTGCTGCTGAAACGCGTTGAGAAATCCATGTTTCGGGGACTTTAACCTCAGTAGATCCCGAAGAGGGATCATAATTATCTTCTGGAGGTGAGGTACTTCTTTCTACTGGAGTACAAGCAAGGATATTTGTGGTAAACAGGATGATCAAAATTCTTCTGTTCATCTGAAGGTATTTCGGAATAATCTATTATTTTCTTATAAATGGAAGTGTAAGATAGTTACTTTGAAATTACGGATTTAATATAAAAGCTCAAACTATTTGCAAATGATTAAAAATTAATATTCCACACAGCACCAATCCTGGAGGGATTGAACATATTGAATGATGGCATATTTAAATATGTCCTTCTACTTAGCAGTGCAAATGCACTAAAAATCATTAATAGCTACTAATCAGAAGCTTACGTGTATCCAATATATAAATACTTTAATTGTAACCAACTGATTATGAATTATTCATAAAATTTGTTGCATTCGCCCTTATCTAGTAAAAAGGAAAACATTTTGGAATACAAGATTATTATATTTAATAACATATTAACTACACTATTTCAAATACGCATATCATGAAAAAATTTTTTGTTCTTACTGGAATCATTGTTGGATTAGTAGTACATGGTTTAGCTTATAATCCTTCACCACTTACTGAAAATTTCAAAAAGGGAAATCCTCAGATTGAATCAATGAGTGCATTGTTTTTTGGACCTGAAGGAATTCTATTTGTAGGAGATTCTGAGCGTGCAAAAGTTGTTGCTATTGATACGGGAGATAAAACTGCTAAGGAAGAGACCTCAGATATAAACATGGAGCGCGTAGATCATACTATTGCGGCTATGTTAGGTACTACTGCTGATAAGCTCCTCATTAATGATATGGCAGTGAATCCTATATCAAAATCCATTTATTTAGCCATTCATCTTCAAGATGGAACTCCTGTGTTGCTTAAGACATATGGAGATTCATTTAAACCTGTGTCCCTGGAAAATGTAAGTTATTTAGATATAGATCTCACGAAAGCAGTTGCTGCTGATGCCAAAGATCGCAGAGGTCGTGCTTTGAGAAAATGGGCAATCTCTGATATCTCTTACTACGATGGGCAGGTAATGGTATCGGGCCTTTCTAATGAAGAATTCAGCTCTACTTTCCGTAGTATTCCCTTCCCATTCGAGAAAAATCAGATGTATACTTCATTAGAGATATATCATGCTGCACATGGACGTTATGAGACGTATGCTCCTATTAAAACCTTTATGCCCTATAAACTGAGAGGAGAAACACATTTAGTGGCCAGCTATACTTGTACTCCATTAGTCATTTTCCCATTTTATGAACTGAAAAAGGGAGAACATACCAAAGGATATACCGTCGCAGAATTGGGAAACAGAAATACACCGCTGGATATTATCAGCTACAAAAAAGATAATAAGGAATATTTATTAATGGCTAATACCAGTCGTGCGTTGATGAAAATTGATCCAGCTAACATTGAAGGATATACAGATTACCTCACTGCGCCTGTAGAAGAAAATTCAGCAACTGCTGGAGTTGAGTTTATTGCACTTCCCTATGTCAATGTTCAACAGTTGGACAAAATAAGTGATACTGAAATTGTAATGCTTCAGAGAATGGGGAATGGAGACTTAAACCTCCATATGGCAAGTACCAATCGACTATAAGAAATGTGTTAACCATATCCCTTCATATATTTCTACTCCAATAAATGATATGAGGGGATATGGTGTTTTCTACGTATCTACTATGAAATTTGGGTATGTAAGCATAGTACTCTTTTTGGCAGGTCTGTGTGCTACTTGTTATGTAGCACAAGCACAGCCACGCGTCTCCGCTTCTGAAAAGCAAGTGTATATAATCTTAGACGAACCCCCTGAATACAGTGTAGATGAAATCAGAAGAGATACCTGGATAAAGATATTTGTAGGGGATACCCTTCCTCATAGGGATCTTCATATTCCGCCTATTGTTGGACAAATATCGGTACGGGGTGACTCCATTGTTTTTTCTCCATTTATTGCTTTCAGAGAGAATCAGCCCTACACACTTGTATGGAGAAATAAAGATATTGTTCATTTTCAGATAGCCTCACAGCAATTTTCACCTCCCCCAGTATTAAAAGAAGTATTTCCTACAGCTTCAGTTATACCTGCCAACCAACTGAAATTCTATGTATACTTTTCCTCACCCATGCAAGAGGGGAAAGCATATGAATATATAAACATTCTTGACCAAAATGGGAACATACTGCCAAGTCCCTTCGTCCCTCTCCAACCTGAACTCTGGGATGAAACACACACGAGACTTACATTATGGCTGGACCCCGGTAGAGTAAAAAGGGGGTTGGGGTCTCATGAGAAACATGGTGAGATACTGCAACCCAACGATACGATCTTATTTCAGGTTCTTGCTGGATGGGAAAATATGAAAGGTCAGGCTATACCTAGAGATTATACATGTGCTTATACCATTGGAGATTACGACAGAACATCGCCAGAACCAGGGATTTGGGGCCTGGAGATTCCTGCCGCATTGAGTGAAGATACGTTAAAAATCCATTTGGGAGAATCCTTAGACAGGGTGTTATTGGAGAAGTACTTGTCTATTGTTGATGATTATCATGAAGAAATATCCGGTACTGTTGTTATTCTTGATGAGGAGAAAATTTGGGCATTTGTGCCAGATACACAGTGGAAAAAAGGAAAGTATTCTATTGTGATTAATACTTTTTTAGAAGATTTAGCAGGTAATAATGTGAATAGATTATTTGATAGAGATATAGCTGTTGATTCGTATACTGAGGATCATGGGGAACATGTCTATCTATTGTTTGAAGTCGAATAAACAATTCCAAAAAAAAAGGAGGCTCGTACATATGGCCCCCTTTTGCAAACAAATGATGTGTGAATGATAATTCCTATAGCATGACGCCTATTGTGAATGTCGTGTTATAATTGATCCCTTTTAACGGTACGAAAGAAGTCTGTTCTACACTTTCGTATACCTGATTTTTAAAATTGTCGAAAGTTGCATCAAATTCTACTCCCAATCTCAGGATTTTCAGAAAGCTTACATTTCCCCCAACCAATACCCCTAATCCTGCTCTTACGTCCCCATTCTCAAGATTATTAAGATTGGCTGAAATAACATCTTCTCCTGTCACAACGATAGGGATAAATGCGCCTGGGTATATATCAATCCAATTACCAAGCATAAAGTGTTTTTCTACCCCCACTACTCCTCTTAGATCATTTCTTCTGGCACTATAATCCGTACTAATTCCTCCACCGACGTCATAATTTAATTTATCAAGACCCACTCCAAATCTATATGCCCAACGTTTTTTAGTGAATATTCGAGCGTTAATACTCAGAGACGTACTTCCTGAATAGTCAATATCCGCTGTTTCTGACTCAATTTTATTAATATTGAATCTACTGATATTTGCAGTGACGCTTAATTTTTGAGCTAGTAGGGAAGAGACTCCCATTAAGATACTCATTATAGCGATCGCACTTAGTTTCTTGAATGAAGTAATGTTCATATTGTTTGAATTTGATTATTCATGGTTTTCCCGTTTAAGTCCAAATGGCATGCCTCAATCAAGCAATGGTCGTGTTCCTTGATTAAGCCTGTTAATTTTTCCATCTACTATGCTGTATTCTTCCATATACGTGCTATTATTGTGGGGAAAAAATAGACATAAGTATTTTCTATCGGATCATATATTAAGTGGATGGAGATTAGACAGTCATTGAAAAAAATGATTTATGCGCTGGGATTACTGGTATTTACTTCTATTACAGGCGTCATAGGATTCGTCGCCATTGAGGAGTATACCTTTCTGGACGCGTTATTCATGACTGTTATCACGATGAGTACAGTTGGGTTTGGGTTAATTCAGGAGTTAAGTGCAGAGGGGAAGATGTTTACCGTCATATTAATGATCGTAAGTGCAGGAACTTTTGTGTATGCAATTACAACGATTACTACATTTGTGATTGAAGGTGAAATACAACATGTATATAGTAAGTACAGGATATTAAGGAAGGTGAAAAAACTAACAGACCATACTATTATTTGCGGATTAGGAAGAAATGGACAGGAGGCTGCCATGGAGCTATTGTGGCAAGAGCAACCATTTGTCGCAATAGAAAAGGATCAGGAGATTATTGACGAATTTTTAGAGAATCATAGTGCACTGGTGATCTCTGGAGATGCAACACATGAAGATATACTTGAAAAAGCTAACATTCAAGAAGCTAAGGGAGTCATCAGTGCGTTGTCTTCGGATGCAGATAACGTATTCATTACACTTACAGCCAGAGAGTTGAACCCAAAGTTGAAGATAGTAGCAAGGGCTTCTCACGAAGCATCTATTTCAAAGTTAAAGCGTGCAGGAGCCAATCAAGTCATACTTCCTCATATTATTGGAGGACGAAAAATGGCTAATTTAATAACCAGACCTGCCTTAGTAGATTTTATAGATACAATTACCGGACAGGGTAATCCCGATCTGCACCTGGAAGAGCTCGCGTGTAACGATTATGTACACCTGATTGGAAAAACATTGGGAGAGTTACGCATACGCTCTAAAACAGGGGTAGTAGTGATAGGAAGAAAGAGGGGAGATAATCATATAGAACTCAACCTTCATGCTGATACGAAAATTGAAGGTGGTGATCATCTCTATTTATTGGGTAGCTACTCCCAACTCCAGGAATTCAGGGACACCTATAAAAAATGAAACCGCTATCGGGGTGATAGCGGTTTAACTTTAAGTACCTATAGTAATTAGCTGCACATCAATACAAATATATGAGGGGCTGAATTATTGGGTGTGGATGAACGAAACAATTATGTTCAAATTTTAAAAATACCCTAACTTGCGAAGTTGCTTTTTTTGAATTTTAACTATTGGAAACTAACATTCTTAAATGAGAATTTCTTGAAAAAATGAAACCGCTATCTCCCAGATAGCGGTTTAACTTTAAGTACCTATAGTAATTAGCTGCACATCGATACAAATATATAAGCCATATATATGAATGATGTTGACAAAATTGACAGATTTGTGTAAAAAATATTTTTTTTAATTTATTTCAAAAATCTTACCCTGTTTATTTTTCTATAACCCAGATTTTCTGTGCCTCTAGAGCTAATTTATTTGGATTTAACGGTACAACTCCTACCTCTTCACACACTAAGCCACCCGCTAAATTGGCAAAATGTGTAGCTTTAAAAAGGGATACTCCCAGCGCTAATGCCAGACTAATAACGCTAATAACTGTATCCCCTGCTCCAGAAACATCCACGATATCACGATAATGTGCTTCTACGTGTAAATTGTTTCCAGTTTCATCTACATATAGCATACCGGCTTCACTCAGGGTTATAAGTGTATGTGAATGAGGCATTCGATTACGTAACTGATGTATCGCATCTATAATATCAGATATGTTTCGCTTAGAGAGGCGTAGATTTAAGCCTTCATTGAGTTCCTTGAGGTTGGGTTTGAATAGTGTACAATGTTTATAGTCCAAAAATTGCCGGAATTTGGGATCTACCGTAATGGGAACTTTGTGTTGGCCCGCATGATGTATGATATGTTGAATGATGGTTGTATCTAATAACCCTTTGTCATAATCTTCAAAAATGATTACATCAACTTCTGGTATTGCTTTTTTTAGGGTTTCCAGTAGAAGGGCACGATCATTAGCATCGAGGTAATGTCTATCCTCTCTGTCTACTCTCATGACCTGTTGATTATTTCCTATAATACGTACTTTAACGGTTGTACGTCTCGTTTCAGAGATAACAATGTGGCCTGTATTAAATCCCTTTTCTTTAGCCATCCTACGAAATATAGCACCATCTCTGTCGACGCCCACCACACCACACAATACAGGTGTCGCACCTAATGCATGTATATTTAATGCAACATTTGCTGCTCCTCCCAGTCTATTTTCTTCATGATCAATGTCTACGATAGGCACAGGCGCCTCGGGCGATATTCTTTCCACCTTCCCCCAGAGATATCTATCAAGCATCAGGTCGCCAATTACCAACACTTTTACATTAGGACAATCACCTATGAAGTTGTATAAATCCTCGGTAGTCGGGTTAAGTTCAATATTATTCAATCTAACTGTGTGTCGTTGACTAATTGTTAAAACTGTAGCCTGTTGGCAAAACAAAGGGTCTGTTTTTACGAAAGTTTTGCAATTCCCTTTGCTAATCTGTCAAGGGCATCTTCTAAGATTGCTGTAGAATATGCGTAAGAGATTCTCGCATGTGTTTGGGTACCGAAAGCCGAACCGGTAACCATGGCTAACCCTTCTTCTTCAATTAAGTACAGGCAAAAGTCATCAATAGAAGAAATGACGTTACCATTAGGAGCGGTCTTCCCGAGGAAGGCTGAAAAATCTGGGTAGAAATAGAAAGCCCCTTCAGGCAAGGGGGCCATAACACCTTCGATGTGTTTGAGCTTTTCATATACCATATCTCTTCGTTGAAGAAAGGCATCTCTCATTTCGTATGTTGGCGTCAGATCTTCTGTTAGTGCTGCTACAGCTCCTTTTTGAGCAAATGCATTTGCCCCGGAAGTACTTTGGCCTTGAAGGTTCCCACATAGTTTGATAAGCTGGCTATCAGCAGAAGCTATATACCCCAATCGCCACCCGGTCATGGCGAAGCCTTTAGAAAACCCGTTGACAGTAATGACCCTATCAAAAATGGACTCAAAAGATCCTAAGCTGATGTGATGTGTGCCATAGGTAATATATTCATAGATCTCGTCCGAAAGTATGTAGAGATTGGGATATTTTTCCATCACTGCTACCAAGGCTTGTAGCTCCGCTTGCGTATACATAGACCCCGTTGGATTAGACGGAGTATTGAAGAAAAGCAACTTAGATTGAGGAGTAAGTGCTTCCTCCAATTGTTCAGTGGTAATTTTATAATTGGAAGCGGTATCTGTAGGGATATATTTAGCTGTTGCTTGTGCCAGATATACCATCGCATCATAAGACACCCAGTACGGAGCGGGAATAACCACTTCATCGCCAGGATTGAGTAATGCAAGGACTACATTATATAAGGATTGTTTGGCACCTGTAGAAACAAATACTTGTTTGGGAGAATACGTTAATCCATTGTCTCGCTTAAATTTTTCTACAATGGCCTCTTTTAATTCTGGAAGTCCATCGACAGGAGGGTAATGAGTATATCCGTCATCCAGGGCTTTTTTTGCAGCTTCACGAATGTGAGTAGGAGTATCAAAGTCTGGCTCTCCTAAGGTAAGACCCACGATATTTTTCCCTTCAGCTTTCAACTCTCTTACACGACGAGCAATTCCTAAGGTAGCGGATTCCTCCATGGAGGAGATTAGTCTAGAGTATTCCATATGATTATTTTCTGATGTATTCATATTATGGGCGCAAAATTAACAGAAAATTTAAATTGGCTAGAGAAAAATCTACTGTGGTTGGATGAGCTCAGCATGCCAGTTATCTAAATATATATATTGTTGGCTGGTTGAGTTCCATACTAAGATTCTCACGATGTCTTCTGGTTGGCTTTTTTTGGGGATAGGCATATCAAAATATACATGATGCCACTGCCAAGGGTCCATTAAGCGTTGTATGCGTACCTGTTCACTCTTATATGCCTTATCCTGCCTCACAAATTCTACAATGAGTTGACATTGCTTCCATTCTACCCATTCCATATTGGTATACATGGCATATATCCCTGCTCTTATCCAACTCCCTTTCTGTGGGTTGAGGTCTTTCAGAGGAATTGCTACAGTGGGTGAGTACTGATAGTCTGCATTCATAAACATGCTCTGGGACCCTCTGTAAGCATGTTGATTGGTAATATTTTCTACCGTATCCTGCTCAAATCCCTTAATAAATAGCGTATCAATTTGCTTATTATCCAGATTCCTAAGTTCATACTTAACGTCAAGGAATTTTTTATCGGACTTTTTAGGACGCGTTGTGCCAAAAATTTTCCAGTAATATTTTGTTGTTAATCCATCTGCTCTCCAGCCTCCATTGGGGGAGTGCGCTTGCCAGGTCTGAATGAGATTCAGGTCTATGCACAATAGCATACATCCAAATACAACAAATTTCCATACCTGGCTTTGCATATGTAAAAAGTCATGGATCAATATTCCCAGGGGTATGCACAACACAGCATAAGCCTGGATCATGGCCCTGGAACCAAAACTTCCTCCATACCACCATACTTCCCAGCTATATACTACATAGATATTGATTACCGTATAGATACAAACTGCCCAAAACATATATCTATATTTCTTGAATAGCGGCACAAAGCCGATCAGTGCGAATATCATGACGGGGGTATAAGCCAGCCACCCTTTGCGAGCACTAAATAACCCATCAAAGATGTGGGGACTGAGCCAATCAAACCCGTATTCTCCATAACTGTAGTACAGAAATGTTCCCGAAAAAATTTTCCAGTAGATCATTTGAATGGAACCCACCAGACCCATAGATATAATTAAGACACCCAAATGGCTACGCTGGGACAGGACCAATTTCCATTTATCAATCAGGCTTTGCTTGTCTCTGATATTCCATAGAAGTGGGATGAGAATGGCCATTAATTCTATCGGGCGAATGATGGTAGCAAGTCCTATCGTTGCGCCTAGCAAGCCTACATCCCTTATGTTGGGGTTTTCGTGCCAACGTATAGTAAAAAGAATTATGAGTGCATATAAAGTAAATAAATAGTTATGTGGCATTGCACCATCAAAAGACACATAATTGAGATAGTTTGTTGCGAGTGCAATAATAATTAAGGTAATAGCAGTAGCCTGATCGCTGACATACTTCAATAGTATCCTGCGAATGACGATCAATCCTAACCATGCATAGATGATACTTCCCCACGAAAGTGCTAATTGATAGGGTCTGGAGAATCCATCGGCAGGAAACTCAGTCAATAATGCTCCCAGGTGGCCAAGTAAGAAAAAAGGTAAATACATGATAGCCATTCCAATGGGATACTTCATCACATATCTTCCATCAGACTGCTGTACTGCATGATGAAAATCTCCTGCAGGTTGATATTGCCTGAAAATTTCATCGATAAAACCTAATTCTCCTAGATCACCATAAATAAATGTAGCAGGTAAATAGAGGTAATACCCAAAAACATCCCAGCTAATCGTAGCTTCAGCTGCAGCATTATCCCATCTGGGATATAGCGTAGATATTCTCCAGAGTAAGTAAAAAAGTATAAGTAAGGTGATTCCGGAGTAGGGATGTCGCTTAAAATACCTAAGCATAATAATTTATCGAAAACTTGATGACAATCTATACTAAAAAACAATAAATTTCTCCATATTTTTAATTTGTTATCATATTCCTTTTAGATTTGTAGGACATATTCACATATTCGATAAAATATTCATATCATACTAATATATTATGGCAGCAGTAATCGAAATGCCACGCTTGAGTGATACGATGGAAGAGGGAGTAATTGCAAGTTGGCATAAACAAATCGGTGATACAGTATCTTCGGGGGATTTGCTCGCAGAGATTGAAACAGATAAAGCGACAATGGATTTTGAATCTCCAGAAGATGGCGTGCTTTTGCACATTGGGGTTGCAGAAGGAGATGGTATCCCTGTAGGAGCACTTTTGGCTATTATTGGCGAAAAAGGGGAGGATGTTTCCGATTTGGTCAAGGATTTTCAGTCTCAAAGTAATGGTGAGTCATCGGGTGATTCTTCCGCAGCGGCATCTCCTGCCTCTGCGCAAGAAAGTGGAACAGATTCCGCACCTGCTCCTGTGCCTAGTCCATCTGTTGCCTCTGCCACCGCTGACACTCCTGCTGTATCTCAGGAGCAGGACAGCAGAATCAAAGCTTCTCCGCTTGCCAAAGCTATGGCAAAAGACAAAGGTATTGATCTAAAGCGTGTGAAAGGAAGTGGAGATAATGGAAGAATCATCAAACGCGATATTGAAAATTATCAGCCTGCGTCCACAAGTGCTCCGGCACCTGCTGCACAGACTGCTTCTTTCGAGGAGGTTCGCGTTTCTCAAATGCGCAAGACTATAGCCAAAAGGTTGAGTGAGAGTAAATTTACGGCTCCACATTTCTATCTTACTATGGAGATAGACATGGACAGATCTGTAGTTGCCAGAAAGCAAATGAACGAAATTTCTCCGGTCAAGATATCCTTCAATGATCTGGTGATTAAGGCTGCAGCTGTGGCTCTTAAACAACATCCACAGGTCAACGCATCCTGGCAGGGAGATACCCTCAGGTTCAATCACGAAATCAATATCGGTATGGCGGTAGCTGTAGACGAAGGGCTGCTAGTACCTGTGATAAGAAACGCCGATGCCAAAGGACTTGCCAAAATTGCAGAGCAATCTAAAGATTTTGCTGCCAGAGCCAGAAATCGCGAATTAGAACCTTCTGAGTGGGCTGGAAATACATTTACTGTATCTAATTTGGGGATGTTTGGGATTGAAGAATTTACAGCAATCATCAACCCCCCCGATGCATGTATACTCGCCATTGGAGGAATCAAAAAGATACCAGTAGTAAAAGATGATGAGATTGTGGTAGGCAATAGAATGAAGGTAACTCTTTCATGTGATCACAGAGTGGTGGATGGTGCAAAGGGAGCAGCATTCTTAGTTACGTTAAAAGAACTATTGGAAGATCCCATGCGGATGTTGATTTAATCGAATCAATTATTTTTTTGTTATAAAGTACGTTTCTGGGAATGTTAATATATATTAACATTCTCAGAAAATCTTTTCCTTATCGATCATACGCCAAATGATACCCCAGAGAGATCTGAAAGGAAGTATTTCTCGTCCTCTGAGTTTCTATGGGATTGCCAGAATTGTCTGTAAAGGCAAATTGCTCTACATTGAACAGTCCAAAACTGAACCGAAAATCTACGAACAGCATTTTCTCAAATTCGTATAAAATCCCTGCATTTAAAGCCACGTCAAAATCCTGAAAATTCAATATGTCTTTCAGGTTTTGGTTGTTTACATTGGAAGACAGCAGATAAGCAAATTCCGGTCCGAACTCTATCCCCAAATTGTCTGAAGGTTTGTATATGGCAAGTATGGGCAGACTCAGATAATTGAGGTTGAAGTTCGTCCTATTGGGAGAGACGAAGTCTTCTAATACCTGAGATCCTTTACTGATCCACATGAGTTCAGGCTGCAAGTAAAAATAGGGAGTGAATCGCATTTGAGCATAGATCCCAGCTTGTAAGCCTGGTTTTACCTGGTAATAGTTATCTGGGAATACCTGTGTGTTAACGCCATAGAAGGTAAGATTAGACAGGTTTCCTCCTACTTTGATTCCAGGATAGATTTGTGCCTGAAGGCTCATAGAAGCCAATAGCAGGAATATGGGGAGTAGAATGTATCTCATAAGGATTTAAATTGAAAGATTCAAATGCCTGGGCAAGCGCACTAAAATCATTAATAGCTACTAATCAGAAGCTTACT
>CAZZEC010000070.1:0-28751 GCA_964652565.1 uncultured Bacteroidia bacterium | reverse complement strand
TACATACTGCTTCATACTTTTCATTTAGATTAGCCTTTCTCAATCAAAAACATACATCAAAGTGGTAAATGATCCATAAAATTAGTTAAATTTCTACTCGGATGAAGTCAATGCTTTAAGGAAACAGTAAATATTCAAAAATTATGGACACTCATAGAGATACCTCTACGACTCGTAGAACATTTATCAAAACCACAGGAGCTGCTGCAATCGGTGGTAGTCTGGCTTATAATATTGGTATGGCCAAGCCTTTCTCTAATAATAATAATACCTTGAAAGTAGGGTTAATCGGATGTGGAGGAAGGGGAACGGGTGCAGCTAACCAAGCGCTGAATGCTGATGACAATGTAGTTCTCGCAGCGATGGCAGATATTTTTCCCGATAAAATGGAAAAGTCTTTCAAAGCGTTAAAAAATGAACATCCAGATAAAATCCAGGTACCTGATGATCAGAAATATATAGGATTTGATGCATATGAAAGAGTATTGGAATCTGATGTAGATGTTGTTATCCTGACCACTCCACCTTCTTTTAGACCTGCACACTTGGAAGCAGCAGTAAAAGCGGGAAAGCATATTTTTTGTGAAAAGCCCATGGCAGTCGATGTCCCAGGTATACATCGTGTATTAGAAGCTGCCCGTCAGGCTAAAGAGAAGGGGCTTTCTCTGGTATCTGGATTCTGCTGGAGATTTGATTCCCCAAAGCGAGCTACTTTCCAAAAGGTTCTCGATGGAGAGATAGGAGATATCGTAGCCATTTATAATACCTATAATACTGGAGCTCTCTGGTCCTATCCCAGGGAGGATGGATGGAGTGATATGGAATACAAGCTCCGCAATTGGTTGTATTACAATTGGATCTCAGGGGACCATATCATTGAGCAGGCTATACATAGTATTGACATGATGTCTTGGGCAATGGGTGATGTAATGCCAGTAAGTGTTAGTGCTACAGGTGGTAGACAAAGCAGAACGGAAGATATCTATGGTAATATATTCGATCATTTTGCAGTGGTGTATGAATATGAAAATGGCGCACGTGGATTTCATTTTAGTCGTCAGCAAAAAGATTGTACACGTAGCTATGCCGTGCAGATGATGGGGACTGAGGGTACGTGTAATGTTGATTGCACCAGGCGCAAACACGAAATTGTACGTCCTTATGGGATCTGGGAATATGAGAATAAGGATGAAGATCCTGATATGTATCAGGTTGAGCATGACGAATTATTTGCATCTATCAGAAACCAGCAACCCATCAATGATGGAGAATGGATGGCTCACAGTACGTTCCTGGGAATTTGGGGAAGAATGGCAGCTTATACAGGACAGACTATATCATTTGATGAAGCGTATAAGTCAACAGAAGTCTTAGGACCAGGCATCGACGAATATAGCTGGGACCTCGATTGGCCATCACTACCTGTAGCTCAACCAGGAATCACAAAATTTAGTTAAGAAATTACCCAATAAGTGCAGACTTAAGTCTGCACTTATCATTCTATACCTTACCCTTACTTGTATTACCTATGAATAGAAGAGAATTTGTATATAGATCTTCAGCAATCGCTGCTGGAATTTCTGCATCACCCTGGGTTCACGCTTCAAAACCCAATGCAGATCTGCCATTAATTAAAAAGAGCCTCAAATTTGGAATGGTTCAAGAGGAATTATCTGTCCTGGATAAATTTAAATTACTCAAAGATTTAGGGTTTGATGGGGTAGAATTAGATAGTCCCAACGATTTGGATCATAAGGAAATACTGAAGGCAAGAGATGAGACAGGACTCGAAATTCCCGGTGTGGTAAACTCCCTTCATTGGAAAATGCCCCTGTCTGATCCAGACCCTTCAGTGAGAAAACGCTGTGTAGATTCCATGAAGGATGCTTTGAGAAACTGTAGTGCTTATGGAGGTACGACTGTACTGTTAGTTCCAGCAGTTGTGAATGAAAAAGTAAGCTATGTTGATGCCTACCAAAGATCGCAAGAGGAGATTAGAAAAATTTTGCCTGTAGCTGAAGAGACAGGGATCAAAATTGCCATAGAGAATGTCTGGAATAACTTTCTGATAAGTCCTGTAGAAGCAGCCCGGTACATTGATGAATTCGACAACGAAATGATTGGATGGTATTTTGATGTCGGAAATATCGTTAGATATGGATGGCCTGAACATTGGATTGAAGCCCTGGGAAGCCGAATAATGAAAATCGATATCAAAGAGTACAGTAGAGAAAAGCAAAGAAATGAAGGAGTCTGGAAAGGATTTCAGGTCGAACTTCTAGAAGGCGATTGCAACTGGCCTGTAGTCAATCAAGCCTTACGAAAAGTAGGATACCAGGGATGGGGATCTGCAGAAGTACCGGGGGGAGACCGAGACAGACTAGCGAAGATTTCTCAGCTCATGGATAAGATCTATAGTAGCTGATATAGCATCCTATCGTAACGCGAAAAGCAATATATTTGCAGGTATGAATCTGAAGACAGCACTGGATCATCACATATTTCATACCTTAACTGAATGTGCTGAAACGTTAGGGATACGTTCTTACGTAATAGGAGGATATGTCAGAGATTATTTATTGAAAAGACCTTGTAAAGATATTGATGTGGTAGTAGAAGGAAAAGGGATACAAATGGCAGAAGCGTTTGCTCGAAAAATAGGTGGTAAAAAAGTCATTTCCTATGCAAATTTTGGAACTGCGCTGGTTGTGCATGAAGATTATGAGGTAGAATTTGTTGGAGCAAGAAAAGAGAGTTATAATAGAGATTCCAGAAAACCTGTAGTAGAAGAAGGCACACTTCGCGACGATCAATTGCGGAGAGATTTTACCATCAATGCACTTTCCATCTCGCTAAATACTGAGGACTGGGGAGAATTACACGATCCATTTGAAGGGATCAATGATCTGGAAGCACAAATTATACGCACCCCCCAGAAACCAGATATTACGTTCTCTGATGATCCGTTGCGTATGATGCGTGCCATTAGGTTTGCTACTCAGTTGAGGTTTTTTATCCATCCTGAGACATACCAAGCCATCCAAAAAAATAGTACCAGAATACAAATTGTATCAACTGAACGCATTATAGACGAATTGAATAAAATTATTCGTGCTCCACTTCCTTCAATTGGATTTAAACTCTTGTTCAACACAGGACTTTTACAGATTATTTTTCCAGAGCTTGCCAACATGCAAGGTGTAGAGTATAAACATAACAGAGGTCATAAAGATAACTTTTACCACACATTACAAGTACTAGATCAATTAGCAGAAGTATCCGATAATCTATGGTTGCGTTGGGTGGCTATTCTACATGACATAGCCAAACCGCAAACCAAGCGATGGGATCAACAATCGGGTTGGACATTTCATGGGCATGAAGATAAAGGAGCGAGGATGGTACCCAAGATTTTCAGGAGAATGAAGCTTCCCATGAATGAGCCCATGCGCTACGTGCAGAAATTGGTCAAATTACATCAAAGACCTATCGCATTAGTAACTGAAGAAGTTTCAGATAGCGCCATAAGAAGATTAATTTTTGAAGCTGGTGATGAACTGGATGATCTACTTACCTTTTGCAGAGCAGATATCACTTCCAAAAATGAAGCAAAAGTCCGGAAATTTTTAGAGAATTATGACCTTCTCGCAACCAGGATTAAAGAGGTAGAAGAAAGAGATCAATTAAGAAATTGGCAGCCTCCCGTGGATGGGATGCTGATAATGGAGACTTTCAATATTGCACCGGGGAAAGCTGTAGGTAAAATTAAAACAGAAATTAGAGAAGCAATACTAGATGGAATCATTCCAAACGACAAAGAAGCTGCTATTGAATATATGCATAAAATAGCTCCAAAATATTTAACCTGATTGCTATGAAGAAAATAATTATCATTCTAAGCCTTATTCATATCGTGCTAGGTGTAAAGCTGATAGGACAGACTCAATATGAAATTGATTCTTTGCTGAAAGAATATTCCAATCACCACTTGGGCCTCAGGTTTTCCAGTAATATTAACTACTTTTTTCGAGCAGCCGATCACCAACTGGCGCCGAATGCTTTTACTACAGGAATTTTTGGTATCTATTACAGACTGGACAGACCTTTCAGTTCCTTTGAGGCTGGCTTAAATATCGTCCACAAAAATAGCAGCGATGATGCCTTTAGCCTTCCTGGTGTCATGCGCGATTTTGGTGAAGAGCAGCAAGTAGGGCTTACTGCTATTGAACTCGATATTAAAGTAGGTCCAAGATTTGACTGGTTTTATCCCAGAATAGGATTTGTCATGGGCTATAGAATTAATTCCAGTGGATTTCAACCTGAAAAACAAGAAGCAGATCCCATTAAAAGCTTTTACTTACATCTCCCCTTTGGTGCAGCAGCAATTTTCCCAACCAATTGGGGCTCGGTAGGCGTAGGAGCCTATTATCAGGTAGGTGTCTCCAAAGTGCTAGATATTGATGATGATAATATCATCATCATTGGAGACTCACCCACTGGAGGTAGATGGCGTGCTGTAAACGCGGAGATCACTGTAACTTATGGGCTGGAATAGCGCTCATTCAACTTGTATGGTCACTGATGATCAACCATTTTCCATTAATTTTTTTCCATACAAGCGTAAAAAATCCTCCTATATCTCCTCCATCACGACGAAGGTCCCATTGACCAATCATGAATGCATGATTTTCATTTAATGCCTTCAATTGAAGAATATAAAAGGTCAACATTCCCATGGATTGGCGACTGGGATATCGTTGTTTGTAATCTTGTAAAATATGATCCCACCCATATTTGGGGCCAGCACTTCCCATAAAAACAAGCGAATCAGATTTCCAATATCCCTCCATAAATGCATCGACATCTCCCCTATTCCATGCTTGCTCCTGATGATCCATTACGATCAGAATAGCCTCCCGATCATCCTGGGATAAGTTTTGTGCAGGTAGGCAATAACTACTCCCGAATAGTATACATATTAGTAACAATTGCTTCATAAATTCTTTCCCTAAACATACAAATTTTATTCGCCTTTTCAGATTGAAAATATCTATCCTTAGAATATGCATTGGAAGATCTATCCCTACAAAAGGTACTATGGTTAACGTTACTGCACAGTATTAAAATAAAAAAACCATCTCAAAAATTTGAGATGGTTAATATATGTCAAGTAACTATGATTAAGCCTCTACGTTAGGCTCGATAGTCACTACTTTTCTCGATTTTCTACTTATTACACGATCCTGAAATACCACCACACCTTCCGTTTTGGCATACAGGGTATGATCTTTCCCCATACCTACATTCCTTCCGGCACGAAAGCGCGTACCTCTCTGTCTAACAATGATATTACCGGGTAGGACATACTCACCTCCAAACTTCTTTACTCCCAGGCGATTACTTTCTGAATCCCTTCCGTTTCTTGAACTACCACCTCCTTTTTTGTGTGCCATGACTTTGTAATTTTTATTTTCTTATACAATTAAGACGTAATGCTTTCAATTTCAATTTTTGATAAGTATTGACGATGACCTTTCTTCACGCGATAACCTTTTCTCCGCTTCTTTTTAAATACGATTACCTTATCTCCCTTGAGATGATCCAAGACTTTTGCTTTCACAGAAGCACCCTTTACAAAAGGTTTACCTACTGTTACTTTCCCGGAAGTATCGTCTACCAACAATACTTCTTCAAATTGAATTTCTTCTCCTTCTTCTTGAGGTAACCTGTTAACAAAAATTTGTTGCCCCTCTTCTACCTTGAATTGAAATCCTTGTATATTGACTATTGCGTACATCATCCTTTAAATTAAGAGTTTGCAAATTTATATAAAAATTCACTTTTAGACCAAGAATCCTTCATTATTTTTATGCACTTAAGAAAAGAAAGAACTTATCAAATGAAAAAAACCTACTTACCAGTATATGTATTGATTATATTGCTCGCTTTAGGGCTTACTTCATGTGTAAACATTACTGAATGGATTGAATTTGGACGAAATGGTAAAGGTTCAATGAAGTTAGAGGTATCGCTCTCTTACATTAAAATGTTTGAAAGCTTGTCAGAAAAAATCCCTCGCGCCCACTCATTTCAAGCCCTGAAAGATAAACTGGCAAATACTGAGAATATTTCCAATGTCGATATAGACTTCGACGATGAATCGTTTGTATACACGATAGCTTTTGATTTTAAGGATATACAAGCACTAAATAACGCTTTGACAATATTATACCTGGATGATGAAACCCCTACATTTCCATTCTTTGTGTGGGAAGAAAACCTGGTAACAAGGAATTATCCGCAAGATTTTCAGAAGTTCTTCCTTCGAAACTGGAATACCTACACGGATAATAAATGGGAGGATAGCTACAAAGAAAGTGTACGCATCAAGCACGATTACTCGTTTAACAATTCCCTTGCTTTAGTGTATTCTCCAGTTCAAACTGAGATAACGGGAGATAAAAACAGGCAATCACAAGTGTATCTTTCACTTATTCAACTGTTTGAAGAACCTGAAAGTCAATTTACCTTTGTCTTTGAATGATAAATAAATGGCTGTTTTGTTACCTTGCTCAAGTCCTCAATCAGCCTATTTATACCTATATCTATGATAATTTTGCTAAAAATATTACACTAACACAATAAATCTTTTAAATTTGAATAGTATTTATTATGTTAAAAGTGTGAAATTATAAGTATTCCTTATTTTTTGAAATAAAGAAATTTTGCAACTTCAGTTTATAGAAATGGCTAAACTTAATTTTTTACGGATTATACTGTTTATCTTAATTGGAGTATTTACCGCAGTACAGGCTCAGGATAATAGTGATTTTTCTACACATAATGTCAAGAAGAAAGAGACCCTGTACGCTATTTCCAAAATGTATGGGATGACAGTTGCTGAATTAAAAAGGCTAAATAATCTCAATGACAATACAATTTATGTGAATCAACCCCTCATTGTAACAGGTAATAATTCTGATTCACGTCCACGTTCACGTACAGCTGGGATTGCTTTTCAGGGTACCGAAGATAGATCTATTACCCGTTTCTCTTTTGATGAGTCTTCACAAAGTCTTGGTATAGGAAATTCAAGATCTAACGCTAGTAGATCGATTGCAGATAACAATATGTACACCACTACTTCAACTTTATCAAGTCGCCTTCGTTCAAATGCTACCGATAACAAAGTTCTGGTAGAGCGAAGACAATGGTACCGCGTACAAGATGGGGATGATTTATTCTCTATATCCGATACGTACGAAGTGGGGATTTCCGAACTACAATCATGGAATAATACAGACGATGTAAATCCAGGTGATATTATCATCGTTGGAAAATACTATGAAGAAGTTGAAAACCCTGCCTTGGATGAAGCTACCGGTAGGAGTGTTGCAAGAAATGAGCCATTGGAGATGCGCTCCAGTGAAGCCATTAGATATCTCGAAGCAAGGGACAGAGCGCTAGGAAGATTGAACCGCAATGAATCCTCGCGAAGAGATAGATTTGACGATGCTGAGCTAAATGTCAACATTGGTACTGCTTTCCTCGATGATTCTTATACTACGAATATTGGTACTGTTTCAAGTAACCGAATTCCTGTCGTCAGGACTTCAGACAGGATGATCGTCTATGCAGATCCAGCATCTAGAAAGATTCAAGAAAAAGGACCATTCATTAAATTTGAAATTCCTGGTTACGAACGCTACCGATTCTATGGTGCGCATAAGATACTTCCTCCGGGAAGTAAAGTAAAGTTGGATATTCCCAATAATTCTGGATATTTGGAAGTAACTATTATTGATCGTTTACCTGTGGATAGCCCTGCACTCATTGGTCTTTCTCCAGGATGTATTCAAGTAATTGGAGGCAATACGAATCGTGGTCAGGTAACTATCCTATACGATTGATCTATGAAATTTAACTCTCTGATCTAATGGCAGTAAACCTGTTTGAAGAATCTAGAGAGGAGAAAGTAATTAAGAAATACCGGAAGGATACAAACAACCGTGTATATCTATACCTCCATACAGTTTTTGTACTCGTAGTCTACGAATTACTTCTCGTCCTCTCTTATAATCCACGTGTTGTCATGTACAATGGAGTGGATATTTGGTTTCAAGCAGCTCAAATCCTACTTCCTGGAGGTACCTTCATCATATCCCTTATGATCATTTTGTATCGAGGATTTTTCCTCACACTTGATATCAAAGGGATAAAAGATAAACGAGAGGTCAAGGAAATGAAAAAAGAGAAGAAATCTTTTAAGATCAATTGGAGTTTAGTTTCGCTGATGGTCTTTGAAGGGTTTCTTTGGGGATCTTTGATTTATATATTTCTCCCACCTACCAGTCCTGCAATTATAAAATTTCTGTTTGGTAATTATGCGCTCCCAACGCCAATTGACGCTAATGATACGCTGTGGAACTATCATACAAATGTGCTTCAGGACCTAGCGTTAGCATTTGGTTCAGGGTTTTATGATGAAATTCTCTTTAGAGAGCGATTATCATCTGTTCTATTACCCTTCTTCAAAAAAAGAGCAAAAACCACCAAAACTTCTGTACAAATTCCCCTAATCAAGAAAAATATCACCCTTCTCACTGTAAAAGACAATCAAAAAGTGAATTATGGCGTCATGATCACTGGTGCGCTGATCTTCTCTATTTCGCACTACCTGCTTCCTTATAGTGATCCATTCAACCTGTATGGGATTGTGTATCGCATGCTATTCGGGATCATTCTTTATCTTATCTATAAGCGTTTCCGATTCCCTGTCGCCATGTGGACGCATATTTTTTATGACTTATGGTATTTTGTTCTCACTTAATTTCAGTCTATTCACTACCTTTGAACGCAATTGTCATTAAATTCCTTACAATCATCTGTAACCAATTCCCATGTATTACAATAATATCATAGAGACCATTGGAAACACTCCCCTAATAAAACTAAATAAAATAGCTGAGCACATTAAAGCTACTGTGTTAGTTAAAGTCGAATATTTTAATCCTGGACATAGTATTAAAGATCGCATTGCAATAAAAATGCTGGAAGATGCTGAGAGCAAAGGGCTGATCAAACCTGGTGGGACCATTGTGGAAGGAACTTCAGGTAATACGGGAATGGGTTTGGCGCTTGCTGCTGTTGTTAAGGGTTACAGATGTATCTTTACTGTTTCTGATAAGCAGTCCCAATCTAAAATTGATCTGCTTAGATCATTGGGAGCCGAAGTAATTGTGTGTCCTACCAATGTTGAGCCTGAAGACCCAAGATCTTATTATTCTGTTGCGCGTAGGCTTGCAAAAGAAATCCCTAACGCGATTTATCTCAACCAATATGATAATTTAAGTAATACACAAGCACATATTGAAAGTACTGGGCCTGAGATCTGGGAACAAACAGAGGGCAGGATCACGCACTTCGCAGCAGGTATGGGAACCTGCGGTACGATATGTGGCGTATCTAAATTCTTAAAAAGACAAAATCCCGAAGTGAAAACTATAGGCATTGACACCTATGGTTCTATCTTTAAAAAGCTACATGAAACAGGTGAAATTGACCACAACGAAATTTATCCCTATCTCACAGAAGGTATTGGAGAAGATATACTACCTAAAAACTGTGATATGTCGGTCATTGACCATATCACAAAAGTTTCTGATAAGGATGCAGCATTAATGACCCGCAAATTAGCTCGAAGTGAAGGCCTTTTAATTGGTTGGTCGTGTGGTGCAGCTGTTCATGGAGCACTGGAATATGCTCGTAAATTGACAGCCAACGACCTAATGGTGGTAGTATTACCTGATCATGGTACAAGGTATTTAGGGAAAGTATACAATGAAGAATGGATGCGTATTCACAATTTTCTTGATAAAGATGCCATGCTAACCGCAGATCAGATCATTAGATCTAAACCTTATGTACCTCTCGTGACCCTTAACACAAATCAGACATTATCAGAAGCTATTGCAATCATGCGTGAACAACTTATTTCTCAAATACCTGTCAAACATGAGGGAGAGATAATTGGTAGTATTCACGAAAGTCGTGTATTAGATACCATCCTCGATAACCCTGATGCCAAGCATTCTTCTGTCGATACAATTATGAGCGATCCACTTCCATATGTACTACCCACTACCCGCATAGATGTCATTTCAAAACTCATTAATAAGGATAATCCTGCGGTTTTGGTCAAAGGAGATAATGAACTCATAGATATTATCACCCAATATGATATGATTAATGTCCTTTCGAAAAAAGAGTAAATACTAAAAAAATAATACCCTTGATATATTATTTTTAAAAAAAATAATAATATACTTGCTCATTTCGCTTTCTAATGTTATTATAGTGGAAGTATATGTATTTTCGATAGAATTATTATTCCCCTAAATATTCTGTCAGACCTCTTTTAAGAGGTATTACATAGGATTTTGGATAATTTATTTCACGTTTAGCGTCAGTATCATGAAGTATCTGATTTTGATTGCTTGCTCAGTTTTTCAAATAGCTTGGGGTCAAACCACAGAAAAAGATCTCCTTAAAAGAGGTGTTCAGCAGCTCCGAGGTCAATCTTTTGAAAAAGCAGAGACAGATTTCACAAATGTGCTCCAGCTCAATGTAAAGAACAAGCAAGCCTATCTATATAGAGGAGCTGCGAGAATGGAACTGGAGCAATATGCGTTAGCCTATGATGATTTTACACATTATCTAAAGCTCAACCCTGAAGATGTAGAAGGATATTTCCATAGAGCCATTGCTTGTTATGAGCAAGGAGATTACTATCACGCGATCAGCGATGCAAATAACGCTATTGTTTACGATGATAAAGAAAGCCGATTCTTTCAAATCAGGGCAAGAGCTAAAATTAAATTAGAGGATTATCAAGGAGGAATTGAAGATATAACCAAAGCTTTTTTATTATCCCCTGAAAAATATGATTATCTATACGATAGAGTAGAGGCCTGGATGGGATTAAAGTTGTATCAAAGGGCGATAACAGATATGGACTATATCATTTCCAAAAATCCACGTGATTCCAGGGCATATAATGTGCGAGCATCCATTCAATTTCAAATGGGAGACAAATCTAGCGCATGTACAGATTGGAGCTATGCAGCTATGTTGGGAGATATGAGTGCATTTTCACTTATCAGGCAGTTCTGTAATGGGATCGAAAATTAATCTAATCAAAGGAAAACTTTAATCCTACATAAGCATTCCTGCCTGGCATTGGGAAACCGCTCTGTAACTGATAGTTTGAATCTGTAAGATTCATTCCTTTGGCATATAATGTCATCCAGGATGTCAATTTAGAAGATACTGTAGCATCAAAGAGTACAACGCTTTCTTTTTCTAATGGATCAAGACTGGTAACAAGATTATTGAGGCTTTTTATATTCACACCAAATTGAAAGGGAGAGAAAGTGTAGGAGGCATTAAAATTAACCTGATTTTCTGGCGCAAATAAAATATCGTCCTCTACCCTCAGATAGTGATACGTTAATGACAAATCTAAATCTTTTGCAGGATTGGCATTTGCCGTGAATTCTATTCCCTTGTGTGAAAATGAACCTGTATTAACATATCTGGGTGGAGGTGTTCCAATGAGTACTTGTTGTATCAAGTTTTCGCCTTCCATGATATATCCTGTCAACTCTACTTGTAGCATCCCCTGGAAAAATTCTTGATTAATTCCCAACTCGTAGTTCCAAATCTCTTCAGGATTAAGAAGCCTGTTTGAGGGGGGAAATAGGTATAATTCCACAATCGCAGGACTTCTAAAGGCCCTATTGATTGCACCCTTTATGACAGTTCTACTAGCGGGCATCCAACTAAAACCCGCACCAGGTGTTAATGCATTTCCATACAATGAGTGATTGGTCCATCTGATTCCTCCCTGAAGGCTCAGTCTTTTTCCTATTCTCTGTTGTATGACTCCGTATGTACTCCACTCTTGCGTAGATAATGACTCATTTAATCCTTTACTGGCTTGAGGAGGCAACATTTCGTTTTGGGCTTCTCCACCGATATCCTGATAATCTACCCCTATTGTGATTAGATTATTATCAAACAGAGAAAAGTTTTGATAAAAAGTAAGCCCTCTTGTAAAATCTGTAGATTCAAATCCCGTGGAAAATTCATGGTCTCCAAAATTATAATATAACTTTAATGCCCCATCCCAATTATTAAATGTATTTTCAATAGATACCGCTCCTCGTCCCCTAAGATAATCTCGCTGATCATTCTCCACAGGTGAAGAGATAGGTCCGGGGTGATTATAAGTTGCATCGACTAGATTTCCATCAACCGTAAGTTTAAATTGATCATTGATAGGAACCTGAAGTTTTATATACCCTGTGGAGTTGGAAAAATCATCTTTCCCTACCTCGCGAACACCAGATGTTTGTTCCCGATTAAATGAGGCAAACACAGAGACACCATCTTTCATCCAACTTCCTCTTGCATTCATCTTAAATGAATCGAAAGATCCATATTCAATTAATCCTCCGACCTGTAACCCTTCTTTTGCCTGCTTCCGCGTGATGATATTAATCGCTCCTCCTACTGCATTTGAACCATATAAAAGGGAAGCAGCACCTCGTATTACTTCTACCCTCTCGATATCAGAGGCGGTGTATGCATCTGATATAGGGTGGCCAAATATACCCATAAACTGAGGTTGTCCATCAATAAGAATCAGCACTCGAGTATTAGGGGTACCACTGATTCCACGTATAGAGATATTCCCAGCACTTTCAGGTCCTACACCAAACCCCGAAGGATTGCGCGAATTCAAAAATAGCCCTGGAACTATATTATTAAGTACTGGTAATACGTTTATCTCATTAGACTTTTCAAGGGTACTTCGGTCAACTATCGTAAGACTAAAAGGAACCCTGCTCCTCCTGACAGAAGATCGAGTACCCGTAAGTACAACAGGGTCGCTTTCATATGTTGTCAGGCTATCTACCTCTACTTGTTGTGAAATTAATAGTTGCGATGCTAATATCATCCAACATAATACTGATAGTTTCCTAAATGATAGTATGCTTTGCATTGCAGAGTAATTGGCTCCAAACATAGTAGGTGTTATATCGCTAGGTGAAAACCACCCATTACAATTGAGTATTTAGGTACAACAAGTCATTAATATATTAATCCCGAGGAGGTGTAATCATGATATGCGCTCGGTGTGTTCCTGGGTCCATGATCCAGGGTTCTCCAGGGGTACTAGGTTTTAAAGGTAATCCTGTTGATTCTGCTGTAGCAAATGGGATATACACAACGTATCTTAAAGAGGCACCAGCCAGGGAATCATTTGCTGAGAAATATTCTGCTTCTTTTCCAGATAATACATACAATGTACTAGGGTGATCAGGCATTTGTAAAGATCCCGCTTTAGCTTCATTCTCTCTAATTTCAAATATCTCATCAGATTTTTTTCCTTCTGCTTTTAACTCTCTACCTCTTTTCATAAAAGGTTCCAGATCTTTATGATAACAAGCAACACTGATACCTTCTCGATTGGGATCATCTGCCAAACAAACCATATAATTACTTCCCTCTTTTATGACAGAAAGTTCTCCATATTCATCGTATCCAAGTACGGTTGCATCTGAACGTAAATCTTGAGGTGCGGCTTTGACTGCTATGGAAACCTGATCCTCAACAGAGGAATAAGATTGAGCGGTAAGAAACGCTGGAGTAAGACCTATGAGTAATATGAAGTAAAGCTTAGATTTCATATTTGCAAGGAATTAAGTTAAGGAAAAATGAAAAACTACGATTGTTGATATTCACAATATCAACAATTTAGCAAGAATATCCCAAATTGTTATTCTGTTCCTGCCAGAAATGACAAACCTTTTTGGTCATTCACTTTTCTATAAAAACAAGATTTCCTCGCTTTTCCTTTGCGATTTTTTGTATGGCATGCTCCTGCACCTTTAGGGTTTACCTTAAACAATAAAGCATCTTGATCACAATCAACTAATATCGTCGATACTTCAAGAAAATCACCTGAAGTGCTACCTTTTGTCCATAATTCATCACGAGATGTACTCCAGAAAGTAGCAAGACCTGTTTTCAAGGTTTCTGTTAATGCAATTTCATTGACATATCCTAGCATTAATACTTCTCCAGTTTGCTCGTCCTGTACTATTACAGGAATCAATCCCCCACGCTTTTCAAACTGTAACGCTATGTCTCTCGTTTCATCCAGGTTTTTCATACTAATCTTATCGATCTTTTTTAGGTACAGGATCAAATCCCGATGTTCCCCATGGATGGCACTTTAAAATTCTCTTTGCTCCAAGAAATATTCCTTTTATAACTCCCCATTCTTTTATGGCTTCAATGGTATAGACAGAACAGGTAGGGATATGTCTACACGATGATGGAAAATAGGGAGATATAGCTATCTGATATATTCTGATAGGGAAAATAACTGCTTGTATGATCATTTGCCTAAGCATGTATCGAGATTAATGTATATGCGAATTACGAAAGTAATGGGTGAATAGTTAGTAATATTGCCTGACTTATTGATGCTCCTGTTAAGTAGAAGCTTCTACTAACCCCGTACTGATGGCATATCTCACCACTTCTGTCGCAGAACTTAACCCTAATTTCCTTAGAATATTTTTCCGATGCGTATAAACAGTATGCTTACTCAGCGACAATTGAGTTGCGATTTCTGCCGTTGTAAATCCCCTGGCAACTAATTTCACGATTTCAGTCTCTCTCTCTGTGAGGGACGTTGGCAAACAATCTATTTCATCGCGATTTGATGTTTTATCTAATACTATATCAAGAACCTGTTTACAATAACATCGTTGCTTTTTCGAAACAGAAAAGATAGCGTCTATAATTTCACTCTTCGCACAATCTTTAAACAAAAACCCTGTCACACCATGGGACAATACATTCCTTAATATATCTGGATTATGATCTGAAGTAATAATTAAGACTTGAACTTGTTTTACAAGGGATTGAAGCATCTTGATCTCAAACCCTTTTAAGGTAGAGTGATCCAGAATAAGAATGTCAGGAATAGAGGCACGAATCATTTCAGTAAGCTGGGATGCTTCTTGTACTTCACCCACTATTTCCATCCTTTCATCAATGTGTAGTAAGGCTCTCAGTCCCTCTACAATGAGATATTGAGCATCAGCCACAAGAATCCTGATCATAGTGCAAACAGTATAACAAGGTGCATCTAAATCTACAGGTTATTTAGAATTAATCCAAATAAAAATAGCCTCAGGAGATGGATCCGATCATCAGGAATGAAAAAATCCTGTCTAAGCACTTACGTCATTAGACAGGATAAGATATATGTGATTACCCTAAATTAAAGGGCTACTTTACTACAAATGTACCTCTCATCATGCCATAATGACCTGGGAAAGAACACAAGAACTCGTATTCGCCTGCTGCAGGTGCCTGAAATTCAATCGTATCAGATTCTCCCCCTCCCAGCATTTTTGTATGAGCGATAATGTTAGCTTCTTCAGAAGCTGGAATATAATCTGTACCGGCACTTTGAATAGCTGTCATTGCAAAATCCTCTAGAGATGTACCTTGCTTAAGTAACACCCAGTTGTGTCCCATGGCTTCCTTAGCCAATTGTCCTGAATGTGTCATGGTCAACCGTACAGTAGATCCGGCAGGTACTTCAATCATATCTGTATCGTATTGCATTTGATCATTGCCAGAGATGTTTATTTCAACTACTTCTCCTGTAGATGCCGTTGTTTCAGGGGCCTCGGAAGTAGTTTCTACTTCTGTAGCGGTTTCTCCACTTGTTGTACTTTCAGAAGAAGTAGCTCCCCCTCCACATGCAGATATTAATAGCGTACCTAACATCAATAGTGAAAGTCTATTAACTAACTTTTTATAATTCATGATTCTAATAGATTTATTGAGTTTGAGATAAAACAATAACCCAAAATAAATGGGATACGATATAAATAACAAACACTTACGCTAATTGTGAGGTGTGAATGAAAAAATTATGTCATTTAATTGTAATGACAAATAAGGAATAATTTATTTAGTTTTGTCCTGTTTTTATTTTTAAAAGTGAATAATACCTATGATTATTAAGAAGATTCTTTTAGTATCTATTCTGGCATTGTTAGTAACTGCTTGTTTAGAAGACGAAGATGCCCCTGAAAAAAATCTTCAGGAGTTACTCGATGAACAAACAGAATTGACGATTTTCACAGAAGGACTGCAACGAATAGGTTTTTACTCAGACCTTAACAACATATTTGTTACTTTGTTTGCCCCTAGTAATCAAGCATTTCAAAGATATTTTAGTGATAATGGATATAGTGATATAAATGATGTACCCGTAGATACTTTGGAAGATATACTGTTTTATCATATCATCGCAGGGCTAGGAACCACGAGCAATACCCCTTCCAATTATTATGCGACTTCCAATACAAATACTCCTTCAGATTTAAATGTGAGAGTTCTGATTGAAAATTCAGGAAATAGTTTTATTCTTAATAATCTCGCCAATACTGTATTGGAAGACCTGGAAGGGATCAATGGAGTGTTGCATATTATTGATCAGGTGTTGACACCACCAACACTGAGAGATTTTCTCAGTCAAAATAGTAATCTAGGTACCATGCGAGAAGCATTTGATGACCTGGGTATCTTAGACTCTATTGAAAGTGGTACCTTCCACACCATATTTGTGCCTACAGATAACGCCTTTGCATCTTATTACAGACAAAGACAAATTTCCAATGTCGATGAGTTGCCTACAGCTGCGTATGAGCGACTTATTAATAGTCATGCAGTCCTTGGAAATAGAGATGTAGAAACATTAGCCGATGAGTTAAGGAGTCCGACCTTAGATGACAGCACTTTCTTGAATTTTGACGAACAATTGCTCAACACGGGTGGAGGAAGTTCAATCTTTGTAGTAATAAATGACAGTTCAGTCATTCAACTGGGAAACATACAAGCAATCGATGGAATAATGCATTTGGTGAGTGATGTGATTCCCATCAGGTTTCAGTAATCATTGAGTTCCTCTTGGGTACAGGTATCTATCTTATTGATTTCAACAATGGTCATTCCGTCTTTATCCGAGTGGTAGATAGGTTCAAATTTTGCACCCCAATAGAGATCCTTACATTTGTAGGAGTACCTGGCATGTACCATTTGAGCAAATGTATCATCGTATCCTTTAATTAGGATGAGAAACTCAGCATTATTAGCCATGAGTTCTTCCTCTGTAAGGTCGTATAATGGGCTATTGGTATCTATAGGGTGAACAATTGTCCAGTTCAGGGGAAATAATGAAATTTTCTCTCTTTCTAAGGTTAACTTATAAAATCTTTGTTGAGTCATGTGTCCCAATTTTTCATATTTGACGAGGAACACCTGGGCTTCCAATTCAATTAATTGGTTTTTCCTCCTATTCACTATCCTACATTGAAAACTATTGATATCGTGATAGGGTGCAATGAGCGCTTTTTTACTAAATCTTATCTTAGCAGAGGGTTTGGAAAAACGTCCATAGAGAACTCCAGAAGCAATGGCAAACCCCATTAGGCCCAATAGCGCCTCAAAAGAAGAAATGAGACTCACAGTATCATTTAATGGGCTAATAGCACCATAGCCCACGGTAGTAATGGTCTGTACACTAAAATAAAAAGCATGTAGAAACTTTCTTACCTCTCCTGAGTCAGGAGCCCCACTTAAATTTTCTACTCCTACCAATACATATACAAAAGCGAATAAAGAATTAATAATCAAATAAGCCAGAAGTACCAAAGTCCAAAATTGCCACCATTTTGCACTTATCAAGAATTGAAATGGATGGATAGCTCCTATTCCCCCGCCTTTTCGTTTGACATTAAACGTTCCATCAGTGTTGATCAATCGTTGGGTTTCCTCCGATATTCGGGTACCGAAACCCAAATCTCTAAAATCCTTTTCAGCAGTAGTATTAGTACTCATTTATATGAATTTTACACGAATTTAATTATTATCATGAAAATTATTTAACTATATAACATCTTATTTACCAATCTATAAAGGGACAGTTTAATAAGAATAACCGTTCCTCAGCACGAGTAAACACGGTATATGCCCATCGGATATAGGCTCTATAATCATTGCCATAATCCGGCTCAAATCCGATGATCACGTTTTCCCACTGACCTCCCTGTGCTTTATGTCCTGTTATTGCGTATCCGTATTTCACCTGCAATGCATGAATGTAAGGATCTGTACGAAGTAATTGTTGGGCTTGATTCTTTGAAAGCCCTGCGTATTCCTCCCTTCTTTGAATCATTATCTGCCGCATTACCGACATATCTAATTGTGGTTGTTTATTTTCTAGTAAATCCAGTACTATCTTGCATTCTACCAACATAGTACCTCCCCTGAAAGTCTGAAATTCAATTTCTACGTCTATCCACTTTAATCCATATTTATGTTCCAGGCTATCCTCGTGAACATACCTGATCGTTCCCATTTCACCATTAGCTATAAAAGGTAGCTTTTTATCATCGCCCCAAGCGTAATTGTTTTTAACCACCATCACTAAATCCGAAGGGACCAATAACTGGGTAGTATTCCCCCAAATTTCTCTTCTAATAGCTTGATTTACCCTTGACGCCTGGTAGTTGGAATAAGTGATAAACACCATTCTATCTGGATTACCTTCTTGAAAATACCCCAAATAGGTTTCTAATGCTTCATAAGGAGTATCCAACACTTGAACATCACGCCCTGGAATCAAAGCAGGTACTTCTCCGGTGTCATCTACAAAGACATCTCGTATAAGTACAGCATTTTCAAGTATCCCTGAATCAAGATGCTGACGCTTTACTTCAGTCAAATGCGCATGATACACGCTGAGAAATAACTCATCCCGTAATAAATAGGGATCTAAGGCAGGGGAATCGGGATACCCTACAGGTGGCAGTTGGACGGGGTCGCCTACAAGTATCAGTTTGCGTTGTTCATCTTCACTGAATACAAAATGCATCAAGTCACTCAATAGATTTCTCGAACTAAAATCATCTGAATGCGCACCGATCATCGATGCTTCGTCTATAATGTAACAAGTCTGAGTACGCTCTTTATTGCTCCTCAAACTGAATGATGCATTACCGCCCATATCTTCTTTGACATTGTAAATGTGATGATGTATGGTAAATGCCTGACGTTTGGTGCGTTTGCTGATTACTTTTGCAGCTCTTCCCGTTGGGGCAAGCAGTATGACCTTATATCCAGATTTGCGTAGCAGCAAAGTAAGTATTCTAATCAAAAAGGTCTTTCCCGTTCCTGCTGAACCGGTCAAAAGGAAAGTGCTTCTTTCCTGATCTGTCTTGTAGAAGTCCCAAAATATGGAAAGTACATCCCACTGATCTTCAGACAAATGGATATCATCCCTTTCAAGGATATCAGCTAAGAGTTTTTCGCGTAATCGATTTTCCAATTGTTATAGAATCATTTGCTATAAACCCATCAAATAAGTTTTGGGCATTCGGCTATTTGCGACCAAGATAATGTCTGCCTTATCTATATGTTCTTCTTCTAATCTATCCATAGCAGTCTGTTCGACAGTACTAATTGTTGCTATGCGCCAATTGCCTTCACTTCTAAGGATATACCAAATTATTCCTTCATAATAATCTGAATGATATGCTCCGTTGATATGAAAGACCTTATACTGCTTTTTCAAATAAGTAACAATTGTATCAGCCATGGTTGCATCTTTTATAGCTTGCGAAGCTATAAAATCGCTTATATTCATATCTGAATGATGCAAAGGTAACATATCTTTCATTGCAACATAAGAAGGTATTGATTCATCTATGTGTATGGGCAATGGAGCCAACAAAGCTTGTTCTTGATCTGAAAGATCCAATAAATAGTCTATCCCGTGATGATACACTTGCCTAGCTATTCTTCGGGGGATATTAGAAGCAACAGCAGGTAGAAAAACTTGTCTTGCAAAATCAAGAATAGGACCATAATCCCTTGGAAAATTTTCTCCTAAATTAGCATCCTTCTGAAGCGAAAACACGTCAATCTCCTTATTCATGTATCGGTCCAATACCGATTGCTTATCTCGTTCCAATACCTCCAAACAAAGGCAAATCGGATTATCCTCCCATATATTGTGTAGATCAATAAGCATTTCCAATTGCATCCAATGTGCCAAAGCATTGTTATGTAATTCACCAAAGCATATCAAATCACAAGGAATCAAGGTATTCCAAATATCTCCATAAGAAAGTAAATCTCCTTTTCCACTAAAAAGCCTGTAAGCAAATTTTTCTGATTCTACTATCATGACCTCTGTTAGCAATAAGCAGTTAGTTCACTCCCTGATTGATCAGTACCCCATCTTGAATTTTATAACACCTATCTGTGTTATTTGCCAGTACCTGATCGTGAGTAGCAATTAAAAAACTTACACCTTTTTCTTTAGCCAATTTAGTGATTAGCGTAAACAATTCCATACTATTAGCAGAGTCAAGGTTCCCTGTAGGTTCATCGGCAAAGATCATCACGGGTTTATTGATAAGCGCCCTTGCTACAGCGACACGCTGTTGTTCACCCCCTGATAGTTGAGACGGTTTATGGAGCAGTCGCTGACCAAGCCCAAGCTGTTCCAACAGTTCTTCCGCCTGAGGGCGTAACGCTTGAAAAGATGTACCTGCAATCATTCCTGGCATACAAACATTTTCCAGGGCAGTGAATTCGGGTAACAAATGATGAAATTGGAAGACAAATCCCACAAATTGATTTCTGAAATAGGCTTGTTGTTTGGAGTTAAGCGTTAGAATGTCAATGCCATGAAATATCAATGATCCCTGTTCAGCCTGATCCAGTGTACCCATAATCTGCAGTAAAGTACTTTTACCAGCCCCTGAACTTCCCGTAAGACTGACAACTTCACCAGACGTTAAATTTAAAGATACCCCGCGAAGTACCTTTAGTTGTCCATAAGACTTATGTATATTTTTGACTTCAAACAGAAACTCACTATTTGAAATATTTGTCTTGTCTAACTTAAACAGTTGATTAACACTCATCATAAATAGATATTCACGCAAAGAGGTAAATATAGTGTATGCGGATGTAAATAAAACATCTTATTTTAGCAAGCAAAGAAATTTTACATATGAAAAAGATACACATCCTGAGCTTAATTGTTTCACTAATTGTATGCAATGCCTGCGATACGCTCAACGAAGTAGCGCAGACAGTATATGGAGCAGCAACAATCCCAACAACTACTGAAATGTCTGGGGGGCTAAAAGAGGCCTTAAATAACGGAGTAACATTCGCCGTAAATACATTGGGCCAGGAAGGGGGCTACTACAATGATCCCATAGTGAAAATCCCCTTTCCAGAAGAAGCACAGTTTGCTGCAAATACATTACGAGACATTGGACTGGGCTCATTGGTAGACGAATTTGAAAAACTTCTCAATAGAGGTGCAGAGGAAGGAGCCAAAGAAGCCATTGCAATCTTTGGAAGTGCAATCAGAGCTATGACTTTTGATGATGTAAAAAATATCTTGTTAGGTGATGAGAATGCGGCTACCGAGTATTTTAAGCTTAAAACATCAGAACAATTATACCAGACTTTTTCACCAAAAATTGAGACTTCCCTGGATAAAGTGAACGCAACAAAAGTCTGGTCTGACATCACTACTAAATACAACTCTATTCCGCTTACTCGCAAAAAGATTGAAACGGATCTGGTAAGATATGCAACTGAAAAAGCAATGGAAGGGTTGTTTGTCAAAATTGCTGTCGAAGAACAAAAAATTAGGGAAGACGTATCTGCAAGGACTTCTGAGCTCTTAAGAAGGGTCTTTGGGTACGCGGAAAGAGAAAAGTCTGACCAGAGATAGATTCAGGTGTTGACAACTTTTTCGTAAATCTTGTATCTTTATAATGAATGCCAGAATAATTGCTTGAACATGAAACCTATTCACAATTTTTTCCAGGCACTAGAGGCGATGAAAGCCAACCTGTTTCGGGCTAGTGTGACCATATTCATTATTGCACTCGGAATCACAGCACTTGTTGGTGTTCTTACTTCTATAGATGGTATTAAAGAAGGTATGAGATCGAGCTTTTCAAGGTTGGGTGCCAATACACTTAGAATCCAAAATTGGTCTTCTAATATAGAAAGTGGCAATGAAAGAGGGAGGCGGAGAAAATACTTCCCTAATATTACATATAGAGAATATCTGGAATTCAAAGAAGAATTTCAAGAATATGCGATAGTAAGCGTAGAGGGACGAGGGGGAGGGGGTCTCAAAGTAAAATATCAAAACGAAGAAACAAATCAAGATGTAAATCTTGTGGGGATTGATGAAAACTATCCACAAACTGCCAGATATGAAATACTTGAAGGAAGATTCATCATAGATGATGACGTAAGGTGGGGAAGGAATGTTATAGTATTAGGATACGATATTGCGGAAAAACTATTCCCTTTTGAATCTGCGATTGGCAAAGTAGTTACCGTTAGTCAAAATATGTATAAAGTGATAGGGGTATATGAAAAAATAGGAACTTCTTCACTCGGTAGTCAGGATAAGATCGTCAATATTCCTATTACTACATTAAGAAGTCACAATCCCTCTCTCGGTTCGCTTAACATAAATATATTTGTCAAGGATCCTACACAAATCAATTACTTAACTGAAGAAGCTACAGGAGCATTTAGGCTTGTAAGAGACTTAGATGTTAGGGAAGACAATGACTTCTCTGTAACAAAAAGCGATGCTTTTGTGGAACAGATCATGGAAAACCTCAAAGTACTAACCTTATCCGCTCAAATAGTGGCATTCATTACGTTATTAGGGGCTTCTGTGGCTTTACTCAACGTAATGCTGGTTTCAGTAACGGAACGAACCAATGAAATTGGACTCCGTAAAGCGATGGGAGCAACGGAGGGAAATATCAGAAGACAATTTCTGATCGAAGCGATTCTCATCTGCCAGCTTGGTGGAATCCTTGGGATCGTATTGGGACTGGTAATTGGAAATCTCGTTAGTACATTTCTCCTTAAAGGTAGCTTTGTAGTACCCTGGTTGTGGCTATTTATCGGTTTAATGGCTTGTTTTATAGTAGGTATTACCTCCGGATATTACCCTGCATGGAAAGCTTCAAGAGTAGACCCTATCGAATCACTACGACACGAGTAATGAATACTTTTAGTGTTAACTTCGTAAATAGCTGACCAGGGCAGTTGAAGTTTGTGGACACAGATAGGCTTTCCCACTATATATAGTACGTATTGCCAAAGGTAACTGTGTGTAAATTAAGTCTTTCATTAGATAACCAATTGCACCATTTTTAATGGCGTCCAAAATGTACGAAGTATCTTCCACCCTTGTAATCATTAATATCCCTGTTGCTGGAAACAAAGATGTAATGATGGGAATTAATTCCAATCCATTTTGCCCATTGAGAAAAATGTCTAATAGGATAACATGAGGCTGTTGCAAATTTTTGGTGTCTTCTTCAATAAAGTTCACCAATTCCCATACTAATTGGATATCTGGTTCATTGGCAATACATACATCTGTAAGTAGGCGTATCGATTTGCTGTCATCGATGATACCAACATTTATCATTTAATATTCAATATTTACTTCGAAAATAAAACAAAAAATAAAAAAAACAGAATAATATCAAGAATCATAAAAAAACCTCACCGTAAGGTGAGGCTCTTAATAAGACACTCAGTGCAGCTAATTACACTAGCATTACTAGCATAGTCCAAAATGCCTACACAACATCAAAGGACCTAAAACCCCAATAGCAAATTTATCTAATGATCAACTGTATTATCTTGATGCTAAATAGCAACTTATTTATGAGCATCACAATGGCATGAAAATGCGAAATTTTAAGGGGATAATTTTAAAGGGTAAGAAAAATCAGATATGGTAAGGATAAGACCAACACAATTATTTAAGTTGTGAATTTTGTTGATGATATGCTTGAATCGCCTTTCTGATTACTTCATTTTTATTGTGAACATTAAACTTCTGGTAAACAGACCTAATATAATGTCTGACGGTATTGATAGAAATATGAAAACGATCGGCAATTAATTTATAGCTCAATCCATCAACTAATCCTTGAACCACTTCACGCTCTCGATCTTGCAACTCTATACCATTGATAACTTTTGGAACTTGTACGGTATCGTATGCAACATTTTTTTCACTAAATTGCTGTCTAAAAAACAATGAGATCTCCTTAGCTGCCCCGGGACTAATATACAGAGCCCCCTGAAAAGTGGTTTCAATGGCATATGATAGATGAGTAATGATCTTGTCCTTTACTAAATAACCCGATGCACCATTGATAAAAGATTGTATAATTAATTCTTTCTCCTCATAACGAGTAAGCATGAGGATATTTATCCCGGTAAAAATCTTAATTAATCTTGGAATTATATCAACCCCAGATACATTAGGCAATCCAATATCTAATAGAATAATATCTGGTTGTTTTAGGGTCGAAATGAGATTCTCATCATAGTGATTCTGTATCCAAAGTATTTCTATGTGCTCAGATTTATTTAAGCTCTCTTTCAACAATGTTTGATAAGCTAAATCATCTTCAATGATTCCAATTTGAATCTGATTCATTTAATGAATGATTTTCAATAATTAACAAAGAAGTACTAAAGTATAATACACATTAACCCCAAAGCTATCAATCATATAAAACCAAAAACAATCTCTAAAATCAAAAATAATACAATAATTGAATTTACAGACCTGACTAATAGCGATTTATATCTCAGGTTCATAAAACTGACACATCCAATATACTATCAAAATATACCCCTTACAAATAAAAAACTGCTTCTCTTCTGAATCATTTGTATTGAAAATCTTAATTAACAAATAACATACATTTAATCTTGGAGTTGCTTATTGTTTTTCTATGAATAGTCGTACATCATATAGATATTACATGGGAATATCTCTGAGTATATTTCTGTTAAGTATATATTCATCCTGTATCCAAAAAAGCGAATCTTATTCCCCCCTTTTAAGACTAGTACCCAACGAAAAATCTGGCGTAAATTTTTCCAATACGCTATATGAAGATGAGCAACTCAACATCATCAACTTCGAGTACTTCTACAACGGTTCTGGCGTAGGAATCGCCGATGTAAATAATGATGGTTTGCAGGATCTATTTTTTTCTGGTAATATGACTTCCTGTAAACTATTCCTAAATAAAGGCAACTTCACGTTTGAAGATATTACAGCTAGTTCTGGTATTGATACTCAAGGAAGCTGGGCTACGGGTGTAGCAATGGTAGATATCAATCAGGATGAGTATATCGATATCTATGTTTGTTTAGCAGGTCCCTATGAATCCTCTAAGCGGAAAAATATATTTTATATCAATCAAGGTGATAATACTTTCACTGATCAAGCCGCTCAAATGGGTTTGGATGATGATGGACATACCACACAGGCTGCCTTTTTTGATTATGATAACGATGGCGATTTAGATGTGTACCTATTAACAAATATTACAGATCGCTTGGGCCCTAATGTAATTCGCCCAAAAAAAACTCGTGGTGAATCCCCAAATACAGATAGACTTTACAAAAATGAACATGGATTCTTTACGAATATCTCGCAAGAAGCAGGAATCACCCTGGAAGGATATGGATTAGGGGTTTCCATCAGAGATATCAATGATGACTCCTGGCCAGATATTTATGTTTCAAATGACTATTTATCCAATGACTTGGTTTACATCAATAATCAGGATGGAACCTTTACAGATCATGCAGCTAAATATTTTCAACACACGAGTTATTCGGCTATGGGAAATGATATAGCCGATATAAATAATGATGGGTTACAAGATGTCATTACAGTAGATATGCTTCCGCCAGATAATATTCGTCGTAAATTAATGATCAATTCTATTAATTACGATAGACATCGATCGGAAATAATATCAGGATACCAACCTCAATTCGTGAGAAATACCTTGCAACTCAATAGAGGTATTTCACCTACAGGTATCCCTGCTTTTAGTGAAATTGGTCAAATGTTAGGTATACATAGCACTGATTGGAGTTGGAGCGTTTTGGGAGTGGACCTTGACAATGACAGTGATAAAGATCTAATGATAACCAATGGTTATCCCAGAGATATTACCAACCTGGACTTTGTGGCATACAAAATGTCTGAACTTACTCAAGCCAATTATGATCCACAGATGAATCAGGCATTTGTACACGCAATCAATAGTATAGAAGGAGCATATTTACCCAATTATCTATTTGAAAATACAGGTGAGTTATCCTTCCAGGACCAATCAGAAAAATGGGGATTTACGCACCCCTCCTTTTCTCATGGTGCAGCAGTAGGCGACCTTGACAACGATGGAGACCTGGATGTAGTAATAACTAACACCAAAGACCCTGCGTTCATATATGAAAATACATTAAATGAGAAATCTGATTATCATTACATAAGGATTCAACTGCAAGGCCCTGAGGGTAACTCCATGGGTTTGGGTAGTAAAATCACTATCTACCATGATTCAGTCAAACAATTTTCTGAATTCTCTACCTACCGAGGTTTTCAGTCCTCTGTAGAGCCCATCTCACATTTTGGATTAGGCACCTCAACGTTCATCGATTCATTGATCATTATCTGGCCAGATAATCGTATAGAGAGACAGTATAATATCCCAGCAGATCAAAAAATAATTGTAACATACACAGCGTCTGAATTTTCCTCTACAGACAACCATCCAGACATAGATTCTTCCCTGTTTGTTCCAACGCATGATATATTGAATTTAATCTTCAAACATCAGGAACAACATTACGCTGATTTCAAAATTCAACCACTCATCCCTCATAAGTTTTCGCAGGCTGGACCCGGTATTACAAGTGGTGATATCAATGGAGACCAGCTAGAAGATATATTTGTTGGAGGTGCTTTTGATCAATCAGGACAAATCTTTATTCAGCAGCCTGATCACACCTTCCTTTCAAATAAACTATCAGAAGGTACTTCATATGAAGAAGATATGGGAAGTCTTTTTTTTGATGCGGATAATGATGGAGACACGGATTTGTATGTGGTTAGTGGGGGAAGTGAATTTAAAGAGGGATCGGAATACTACCAGGATAGGATTTACAAAAACAATGGCAATGGGAAATTGGTCTTAGACGATTCTGCCCTACCGAAGAGTTACACAAGTGGCTCTTGTGTGGTGGGAAATGACATTGATCAGGATGGGGATGTAGATCTGTTTATAGGAGGAAAATTGACCCCCAATAGCTATCCTCAACCTGGCAGAAGTGTAATACTCCAAAACATGGGAGGATCTTTTCGGGATATTACTGAAGAAGTGTGTCCAGGATTACAAGATATAGGTATGGTAAATGCTGCAATATGGTCAGATATCAATACTGATGGCAAGAAAGATCTCATCGTAGTAGGAGAATGGATGGCTATTACGATCTTTATCAATGAAGGAGAAATGTTCACAAATAAAACAAATGAAGCACGTTGCCATTTTACTGAATTGAATACGACAAGTACCTTAGCTCAGACGGTTGGATGGTGGAATAGCATTACTGGTGCTGATATAGATCAGGATGGCGATATCGATTATATTTTGGGGAATCTAGGTCTTAATACGCCGTTAAAAACATCTTTTGAAGAACCAGTAAGTCTTTATGTGAATGATTTTAACATGGACGACAGACAAGATCCGATCCTTTGTCACTATCTGGAAGGCAAGGAAGTGCCCTACCATCCAAAGGATGATATGGTCCAGCAGATGTATACTTTGCGAAAAATAACTCCTTCCTACACAGATTATGCACAAGCTACATGGAAAGACCTCTTCCCTTCCGAAGTAATTGATTATGCTAAAGTATATCGTGCTCATACTTTTGAGAGCGTTTATCTGGAAAATAAGGGAAACCTGGAATTCGAACTATCACCCTTACCAAAAGAAGCTCAAATGTCACCTGTATTTGGAATAGAAATCCTGGATACTAATCAGGACACCTATCCAGATGTACTGTTAAGTGGTAATTCTTATGCAACAGAAACAATGTCGGGTAGATATGATGCATTTCAGGGTATGGTATTGTTAGGAAATGGTCATGGACAATTTTTACCCTGTAGTCTCACAAAAAGTGGATGGTACTTGCCTAATGATGAAAAAGGACTTATTACAATTCCCGTATCCAATCGACCGCATATGATTGCTGTGAGTAATAATGATACCCTTAAAAGCTTTTCACTTAGATCCTCATCTCAGTTAACATGGATGCCACTGGACCCAAGTATTCAGTCAGTAAATATAAACTACGAAAATGGTAAACAAGAGTTAAAAGAGATATATCTAGGTTCTGGGTATTTATCTCATTCTGCTTCAGGAGTCTGGCTACATAACGAAGTAAAAAATATCACACTGAAAGATATAAGGGGTAATACGCAACAAATTATCCATCCAAATAAAATTCAATGATTGCATAGCATGATTTTGACTATTATTTAATTGTAACATTGTTGTACCATGGTCTGTGGTCCATTGTCCGTCGTCTGTTCTGTAGTCCGTCGTCTTTACTGTCGTCTGTCGTCTTTACTATCGTAATTAGTACGTCGAATATAATATCGAAAATAGAAAATATTACGTAATAAAATATTTATAAAGAAT